>JBCCFQ010000111.1:0-8386 GCA_039029655.1 Pseudomonadota bacterium
CATTGCCCCCCAACCACTCGCATGGTGTCCACCACATGGGCCTGGATTCCAAGTAATCCCAATTCAAAAACTTGAAAAAGACCACAGGGGCCGGCACCGACAATGACGGCATCTGTTTCAACTGCGTTTGACATGTCACTCCTTATTAATCGGACCTAAAAAGGTCGCGCCGTATCCTACTGGACATGGCCGGGTGTTACGAATCCTTTTATGGGACAGGCTTACCACTGGATGGTGCCAGGTAATCAACACATATAACTTCGACCGACTCTAACAGAAATTCCTTTAAGCTTAAAGTAACAGCTGTCAAGTCTTTGAATTTTCGGTGAACAATTCCCCTCCCGCCTATGGTGAGGAGAATGAGGCCCCAGGAATCCACCGTGACAAATTAAGCTCGTCTTATTTATGAATATTTAATACATTTGCCATTAATATAGGGCCTTTTTGCACCCGATCACTTGAGGAGAGAGCATGAGCGGCCTGCTTGCCCTATTAGATGACGTCGCGGCCATTGCCAAAGTTGCTGCCACCTCGGTTGATGATGTACTGGCACAATCGGCAAAGGCCGGTGCCAAAGCGGCGGGTGCAGCAATAGACGATGCTGCTGTTACCCCACGGTTCCTGCATGGTTTTGAGGCAAGTCGCGAACTGCCTATTGTGTGGCGGATTGCCAAAGGATCCATTCGAAATAAGTTGTTTATCCTCTTGCCTGCGGCCTTGCTGCTGTCGGTGTTCGCGCCGTGGGCCATTACCCCACTTTTGATGTTGGGCGGTTGTTACCTTTGTTTCGAGGGCGCAGAAAAGGTATTCCATTCACTGTTCCATTCTGGCGAAAAACATGAGGAATCCCAAGAGCAGCTGGGAAACGCGGCCCACCTAGAGGAAACTCGTGTGGCAGGTGCCATCAAGACTGACTTCATTTTGTCCGCTGAGATCATGACCATAGCCCTCGCGGCGGTGGCAAGCGCCAATCTTTGGATGCAGGGCGCAACATTGGCTGTGATCGCTATCGGAATGACAGTACTCATCTACGGAAGCGTGGCACTCATTGTCAAGGCAGACGACGTGGGACTATTTTTAAGCGTCAAAGGACGACTTAGGGCTACACGTGCTCTGGGCGCGCGCATTGTGAAGGGGATGCCAGGCTTTCTCTTTGTACTTGCTACCGTAGGCACCGCCGCCATGCTATGGGTGGGTGGATCTATTGTGTTGCATGGTTTCAAGGAACTTGGGTTCAAGTTTTTACCAGATACGATCCATCATGCTGCCGAAGCCGCGGCGGCAAGTGCGCCGTTTGCGTCAGGAGCGATAGGTTGGTTAACCCAAGCAACGTTGGATGGCTTGTTTGGATTAGTCCTCGGGCTTTTATTGATTCCTCTGGTTCTATTCGTTCTCATGCCCACCATAGGCCTGTTCAAAAGACCAAACAGTTAGCGCGCAGTGGTAGCGAGCTCGTAGTAGGCAATGGTGCGCTGGATCGGCCCTGCCCCTTCTGGCAACTTTGCGCGCAACGCCGCAAGAGATTGTTCATAAAGACTTTGAGCAACTGAACTATTGCCCTTGGCATACTCCAGAGCCGCCACGGCAACCTGGGTTCTGATAACCGCCTGATGATCGTGCTCCAGAGTGTGTGTGATTGAAACGGCTGCCAACCGGTGTTCATCCGCAGAGCTCAAGTTCCCGAGGCGGATGTCGTTGAGTATAAGCAGTTGCAAAGTGCGAAGTAGATCCGAGTGCTGTGGGCCTAACGTGCTTTTCTTCATGGCCAGGGCGGTGTTCAGATAATCATGAGCGGTTAAATAATCTCTCTTAGCGATGTGCAACCAACCCAGGTTCTCATTGATGTAAGCGATAAGACTATGTTCTTCTCCAAAACGGATCTTGGCCCGTTCCAGCGCGGTCAACAGAATAGATTCTGCCTGGTCAATTTGATTTGTCTGGATGAGTAGACCCGCCAGTGCGTTGTCAGCATAGGACAGGTGTGGATGATCATTCCCGAGAGCCTGCAACCAGATATCACGGGCTTGGTTATAACTGTTTCTTGATTGTTCGAACAGTCCTAGAGTTTCTTGTACCCGCGCAAGGTTATAGGTCACTATGCCGGTAGAGGCATGTTCTGCACCTAATGTCTTGCGATGGATTCCCACGCTTCTTATGTAAGTAGACCTTGCTTCCTCATATCGACCAAGATTCAAATAAGCCGAGCCCAACGCCGTCAATGTGCGACCGACGTGCATGTGATTCGGTCCATATAGTGTTTCCCGTATGTCCAACGACCGCAGTATGTGCGGTAAGCCCTCCTGTGGTCGGTCCATGTATGAAAGAAAGTCACCCATGTTGAGTAAGATGCGGGCAACCTGAGCTTGATTTGGTTGCGGTTGGCTTTCATGTATGACTAACGCCGTTTTGAATACTTCGACACCTTCTGCGAGTTGGTCCATATCGCCAAAAATAAGCGCTTGATCTGACAAAAAGTCAGCCAGTTGCGTTGAATTGAGTCCAAACTCCGATTCCATCAGGGGGCGACCTCGATCGAAGTACTCAATCGCCTCTTCGAGCTTGGCCTTCCGCCACAAAACCAGAGCCATTGCCCAATAGGCCTCACCCGCTCCCTGCATATCCGAATTGTTCAGTCCTTCTGCTTCTTCGTAGGATTGAATTGCCCGATTTGCCGTTGCCTCTGCTTTGTCTAAGTTCCCATAAATGCGATAGTTTGCGGTTAGTTGAACCAAGAGGCGTCCACGTATTGCGGGACGATCGGCAAAGTCTTCCTCTAAGATTTTTGCGCCGCTGTCCATTAGTTCCAACGCCGTGATTTCTCCAGGGGAACGGTCCGTCGGCTGCGCGCTTTTGAACAGGTTAGTCATGAAATTTGCGACTTCACGAGTCTTGATCATCTCTTCTTGGGCCCGGTCCCTTTGTTCCGTAAGCCTCGCCGTGTAAAAAGCGGTTAGGGCGATCAGCGACACCAGGAAAAACGCGCTGATCGCGACGGGCCAGGAGTTTCTTCGGGCAAACTTGCCAAGAACATAGGTAAGTGACTCCGGGCGAGCGCTCACCGGTTTTTCTGCCAAGTGATTGTCGATGTCTTTAGCCAGCGCCAAAGCTGATGGGTAACGTCTCTCAGGCTCTTTGCGCATTGCCATCATGATGATGTTGTCCAGGTCCCCTTTGAGATGCTTGGCTAAACGTATTGGCTTGTTGTGTGGCGATTCGCTTAGGATGCGTTGACTAGGATAAACGGGGTCCGTTTCGCAAATGGCTCTTTCTAGGGTGATGTGGCTTTGATCAGTCAGTTGGTAGGGGGTCAAATGACTGAGCAACTCGTACAACAAAACCCCCAGGGAATAGATATCCGTAGCCGTAGTGATGGCCTGACCCCGGACCTGCTCCGGGCTGGCATTCATGGGAGTCATTACCCTGGCGCCGTCTCCAGTAACGGCTAAGGTCACTTGAAATTCCGTTGGGTTGGTTAGCTTCGCAATCCCAAAATCCAAAAGCTTTGGTTCGCCATCAGGCTGGACTAAGATGTTGCTCGGTTTGATATCGCGATGAATGACCAGGTTTTGATGGGCATGTTGAATTGCTGAGCACACCTTTAAAAACAACCCAAGCCTTTGGTTGACGCTAAGGTCGTTGGCGGCGCAATAGTCAGTGATGCTCTGACCGTCCAGATACTCCATCACAAGATAAGGGACTCCATCCTTGGTCTCGCCGCCATCAAAGAGCTGAGCGATATTCGGATGACTAAGCTTTGCTAGTATTTGCCGCTCTGTTTTGAATCGGGACATACCCTCTTCTGACAACAGGTGTGCGCTCAACACCTTTATGGCCACCTGCTGAGTGAATTGTTCATCAGATCGTTCGGCTAGATATACCTTCCCCATGCCGCCCTCACCTATGACCCGGAGCATACGATAGTGGCCAATCTGATCGGGCGCCTCATTGGCACCAACACCCATTGCGGCGTCTTGAATAATGCCTTGAAGTTTTTTGTCCGGTTTTTCGTCTTGAGCCAACAACTCCAAAACCTGCTTCTTCAACTCACTATCGTCACCGCACTTTCGGTCTAAATACGATTGTCGTTCCATCGCAGGTAAGCGTGCGGCTTCAGCAAACAAACTTCGAACTCGTTTCCATTTGTCGTCGGAACTTACCATGCATTCGCCCTTTATTACTTGCCTACCTTACTATGCGACATATTCTAGCCAATCGTTCATAATTTCATAAACAACCCCCTTCTAGTGATAGGATGATACTTGCGGGGTCTCCTATGACAGACAGACACAAACTGACTGGATTGATTCAAGACTGGCAAAATGGTCGAGCGAGTGCGCTCGATGATTTGATGCCCTACGTGTATCAAGAATTGAAACGACTAGCACGGGGTCAAATGTCCAGAGAAAGCCAAGGCCACACGCTCCAGGCAACCGCCTTAGTCAATGAGGCCTTCGTGAAGCTGGCGGGTGTGGACATTAATTTTGAGGACAGTAGCCATTTCTACGGTATGGCGGCGACCATGATGCGACGCGTTTTGGTGGACCACGCCCGGTCCAAAAGCCGCCACAAACGAGGTGGCAAAGCCCGCGACTTGACCTTGGACGAGCAACTGGTGGCAAGTAAGGAAAACTTGCATGCGATTCTCGAGTTGGATGATGCGCTGTCGAAGTTGTCCGAACAAGATCCGAAACTAACCGAAACCATCGAGTTGGTTTTTTTTGGGGGCCTTACCTATGACGAAGCTGCGGCAGCCATGTCGATTTCTCGTACTGCCTTTTTCAACGAGTTTCAGTTTGCAAAGGCTTGGCTGAAACGAGAATTGGGTGGAAGTGATTCGTCTTGATGGGAAGAAGTGGGCCTATCGGACTGAAAATTTGAATATTCCTCACGTCCACCAGATTAGGCCGATGCAGTTCATTGCAGCCGTAGACAACGTGGTATTTTGTCGGGATACTAGATAATGTCTACTGGGGAAATCGCTGGATTTTCGTTTGACAATCTTTTGCGATTTTTATCTTGGCGAAGACAGTGAGGTTGTTTAGAGTGAGTCCCTGTCGCAAGGCCGTAAGATAAGTTAGGGAAAGACCATGTTGATTTTAACCCGCCGATCCAACGAATCCATCCGCATAGGTGACGATGTTCAAGTAACGATTTTGGGAACCTCCGGCGGCAAGGTGCGTTTAGGGATAGCGGCACCAAAAGATGTGCCAGTCCACCGCCAAGAGGTTTACGACCAGATTCGAGCTGGTCAGAAAAGGACGCTTGCCGACGCTAAAGAGTAGCTTTACGCCGCTTTCGTCCAAGTATCTCCCACTACCGGTCCTAGGCAATGCTCAGGATCGGCACGCTCACGGTCACGATCGACCTCACAAATAAGCACCCTGTCTCCCAGCGAGATACGACTAACTCATTGAAAAAACCAGCATTGGTTGTCATTTGTTTGATTTAACCCAAGCATTATGTGAGGTGCGTCACAAAACCTTCCAACCCCTTGGAGCACCTGCCGTCGGCTATGAATCCGTAGCTTTGGTGTAATGCTGCCTCACAATTGATATACATCCGAGAGAAAGATTATGAAGCGGTTTGGAGTTGCAGGGATTGTTCTTTTAGCGGCGGTGGCAGTGACCAGCTTATGGGAACAAGACAATAAACAAATTGAGAATGTAGCGCCAAACGCGCCCATCGTCTCCATTGACCAAGGTGAGATTGCTGCTCCTTTTGAGAAGGAGGCGCCCGCAGAGGCCGTTGTGGTCACTGAGACTGAAGCCCCTCAGAAGGATGATGATACTCGAATGGTTGAGGCCATCATCGTTTTTGACGAAGCCGCTACTTATGAGGATGAATTGAATTTCTTGGCCAGGCTCGGTGGCGAAGAAAAACGCAAGTACGCAAATTTGCCCATGCGTCTGGTGGAAGTTCCGGAAACCGCAGTTGAGGAACTGCGTAGAAAATATGGCGCAAGTGCCATTAGCCTGAACGAGCCGGTCTTTAGCCTATACAGCCGGCAATTATCAGTTTCGCAACTGACGGCCAACGCACCCAAACATGGCAGCTCTAAGTACCACCTCTGGGGCCAAGGCGTTGGCGTTGCCGTTGTAGACTCCGGTGTGGGTATCCATGAAGACCTGGGTTACTTCAGCCCGACACGGCATCAATATGACTTTTTGAATGGACGCTACCCATCGTATCACTGGAGTGGTGATCGTTATCCTACGGATCCACTGGGTCATGGTACCCATGTTGCTGGAGTAGTCGCTGGTGATGGTTGGGACTCCCAAGGCCGCTACGTCGGTCTAGCTGAAGGCATCGAACTACTCTCTTTGAGAGTCTTGGATGACAACGGTATGGGTACTGTAGGAGACGTTATCGCAGCCATGGACTGGTTGCTGAGTCACGGTCATCGCTACGACATCAAAGTCGTCAATCTCTCCCTGGGTAAGAGTGTGGATCAGTCGAACCAAGTTGACCCCTTAGTGTTAGCGGTTGAGGCTGTCTGGGATGCGGGAATGACGGTCGTAGTTGCTGCCGGTAACTACGGGCGTGATGGGCATTTCACCATCACCAGTCCGGCCAACTCCCGCAAAGTAATCACCGTAGGTTCAATAACAGATAACGGAACGACAAATACCCACGACGACTATGTTTCAACCTATTCGTCTCGCGGCCCAAGTCTCATTGACCACGTCCTAAAGCCTGATTTGGTTGCCCCCGGTAACCGCATCGTTGCCACGATGGAAGATGACTCTATGTTGTGGGACGCCCTAAGTGAAGAACGTCGTGGCATGTGCAACAGGTACCACTATCGCTTGGAATGCAGAGGCGCGTATCTAGAACTGTCCGGCACAAGTATGGCAGCCCCCATGGTGGCAGGTGCGATTGCGCTGATGCTAGAACAGGATCCAGCACTTACCCCTGCTACGGTCAAGGCACGACTCATGAAGTCTGCGCGCAAGGTGAATGAAGATCCCACCATTGCGGGCGCAGGTGTACTAGATATTGAAGCTGCCTTGAGAACCTCCGGGCACGTTTCAGGTCAGGCTTTGTCACCCCTGATGGCCCGCTCTGACATGGGTGATGTCATTCTAGTGGAAGACACCGCCGAACTTTGGGGTGACCAGCAATGGGACTCTGGCTATCTCTGGGCTGACGGTTATTTGTGGGGTCGCGGCTTCACACAGTCCAATGGTTATCTTTGGGCTGATGGGTATCTCTGGTCCAACGGTTACCTTTGGTCACGAGCTGATCTTTGGTCTAACGGCTACCTTTGGTCAAATGGTTATCTTTGGTCCAACGGTTATCTCTGGCGCGACAATGTGGACAACGCGGATGGACTGTATGACGTGAGCGGCAGCAACGTAAACGTGACCGATGATCTGTCTGCAACCGAAGCAACCGAGGTGCTTGAAGCCGAGGAAGGTGACACACGCTGTCAAGCTGGCACACCAGATTGCCGCTAAGACTTAGAAGTCGATTAAAGAGACGAAGGGGCGCCAAGAGCGCCCCTTTTTTTATTTGATACTCTGGGCTTTGTTTTGAGTGGGAGCTGCATTCAAGAAATCATAAGGATTCTTGGAATCTCGCCCGATACTCTCAAGGTTCACCTGGGTGCCACAGTTAAGCTCTCCAGCATAACGGTCGAACAGCATAACCACCGCATAATCCTCCAATGCAAAACCAGTTGAATCAAAAACACTGAGCTGCTCTCGATACTTGGAGTACTCCTCGGGTTGACTGACCAGGTCACACAGTGTGAGTTCAATGTCACGTTCGGTCAGAACCTGGCATTCCCCTTCCTTCAATGCTTGATCTATGAAGTCAGGTACCACCAAAGAGCGTTTTAATACACTCATTGGCAATTCCGTCTTGCCAGGAAAATCTGAACCTACCGCATTGATATGCGCATGGGCTTTTAACTCCAGGTCAGGCATAACAGGACCAGCACCCGGGGCCACAGAGGTGGCAGTGGTAACAACATCGCTCTTTCCCACGACCTCGGCCAGACTTGCCGATATCACTCGAGGCTTTGTTCCAATCCAACGCCCGAGTCTTCGCGGGAAGTTAGACTGAGTAGCAGGGTCCACGTCATAAACCAAAACTGTTTCCAGGGACATGACGCGTGACAAGGCGTGAACCTGACTAACGGCTTGGGCGCCAGCGCCAACCACCCCCAATGTATTGGCATCCTTTGAATGTAAGTATCGTGTAGCAACAGCAGAAGCAGCGCCTGTTCGCAGTGCCGTAAGAAATGTTCCGTCGACAATACTGCTCAAGTGGCCGGTCGCTGTGTTTACCACAAATATTGATGACAAGATGGTGGGAAGATTATGCTTATCAGGATTGTTTGGATGATAAGCGACCAGTTTTAGAACCACGTGCTGCCCCATGG
>JBCCFQ010000112.1:0-8383 GCA_039029655.1 Pseudomonadota bacterium
GCACTGTGGAGCGCAACTGGACCTTCGCGCGAGCCTGGTTAGAGGATGCGCTGGGCAGCACAGCTTCATGAAACAGGAACGCTTTATCAGATTGCGCGAGCTGTTTGATGGAGCATTGGAAGTCCCTGAATCCCAGCGCGAACAATACCTACTCCAACACTGTCCCGATGATGAGGCGCTTCGCTTAAATGTGAAGCGACTCTTGTCCAAGACCGGTGAACGCTTGGAGTCTTTTGGTGCTCAACTCAAAGGACTCATGGGTGCGTCTGGGGGAGACAAATTAGGCCCATACACATTACTCCACCCAGTGGGGGAGGGTGGTATGGGTGACGTGTGGCTAGCTCAGCAAAAAGAACCACTAAAAAGGCGGGTGGCCGTCAAGGTCATAAAACCTGGATTTGATTCGCGACAAATTGTTGGACGATTTGAGCTGGAAAGACAAACCCTAGCGCTGATGGATCACCCTTCCATTGCTAAGGTGTTTGACGCAGGCAGTACGCCACTGGGTAGACCCTACTTTGTCATGGAGTATGTGGAAGGAGAACCCATCACCGATTTCTGTGACACCCACCAATACACCATCGCCCAGCGGGTGAAGCTTTTGCACAAAGTTTGCCATGCTGTACAACATGCTCATCAAAAAGGTGTGATTCATCGCGACTTAAAGCCATCGAACATTCTTGTATCCATGGTAGATAGTGATGCGATGGTTAAGATTATTGATTTTGGTATTGCCAAAGTTGTACATGGCCCCCTGTCGGGAGCAACCCAGTTTACTGAGTTACACAAACCCATCGGGACGCCCGAGTATATGAGTCCAGAACAGTTCGACCCAACAGTGTCTGTGGTCGATATCAGAAGTGATGTCTATGCCTTGGGAGTCATTCTGTTTGAATTACTGACCAGCATAACGCCAGCAAGTGTTAGCGGCCGTCAAACGCAGACGGCATTGGCGACCAGTCAAACAAAGCCAAGCACTGTGATACCAAAAACCCCAGACGCAAAGAAAGTCGCTGTCGATCGGTCAACCAGCACCAAAAGACTCTCATCCTTGATTCGCGGCGACTTAGATTGGATTGCGCTTAAGGCTTTGGCACCAGAAGTGCATCGACGCTATGAATCAGTCACTGCGTTTTTAGGCGATCTCAATGCATTCCTAGAAGCCCGCCCCATTGAAGCGCGTCCACCGTCCGCCGCTTACCTTATTCATCGATTTGTGATGCGACACAGACTGTTTGCCGCTACGGGGTCCGTGGCGATTGTTGCCGCCGTGCTGATCCTTGTCAGTACGCAATTTGCCTTAAACAAAGCCCGTCAGTCTGAGGCCCGAGCTGTTTTAGAAGCGGCCCGATCGGAGCAAGCATTTGAACTCCTCGTGAGTTCGTTCAATCTAACAAACCCTATGGAAGGTGGTAGTCGAGAACTGACCGCGCAACAAGTGCTTGACGCTGGCGTCGAAAACTTAGACTCAACACCTATTGACGATGATGCGATCAAGGCAAAAATCCGAAAGGTCTTGGGTACTGCTTATTATGATCTGGCGTACTACGAACAAGCAGAAGTCCAGCTTGAGCGGGCTTTGACTGAAGCAAACACAACCGCTGAGCTAATAGAGATAAGAGAAGTTCTTGCCAATTTGTATTGGGCACGTGGCCCTGTCGAAAAAGCGGAAACCATGCAACGACAGGTCCTTAAAGACCATTTAGAGCTACATGGACCAACTCATCCGGAGACTCTTAACGCTCAAGCGTTTCTTGCGGGGGTTTTGCTTAGGCTAGGTAAGTTTGAAGAAGCGCGTCGGAATGCCGAGTACTTGGTGAGCATAGGTTCCGCAGGGGAGGACGCGAACCCATCAAGTATTATCCAAGCGTTGTCTCTGTTGTCATCCATACACTTGCAGGATGGGGATGTCGATGCAGCAGAAATCTATGCTCGCGAAGCGTACGAGCGTAACCTTTCACTACATGGTGCAGATCACATCATCACCAGGGGTTCAGAGCTTTCCATTGCTTCGATTCTTCGCCGCCAAGGACGGTACGATGAGGCAGCGATGCTCTTAGAGGACTTGCAGAAATACGCCTATGACCATTGGGGACCTGAGCACAAAGGTTACTTTCGGACATTGCAAATGCGGGGTCGATTGGAGAAAGACCGCGGGGATCTAACGGCGGCCGGCGATTATTTCTCACGAACCTATCTGGGTTACGCGAAGATTCTTGAACCGAATCATCCTGATCTAGTGAGAGTGGGTGAACAGTTAGATGAGCTATGTGGGGTGATGGTTTTGGAGTCGGTGCCGGAGTATTGTGAGGGACGACCTAAGAGGTGACTACACTGGTCTGATGATCGGTAGTAGCAAGAGACAGGAATTCAGCTCGTGGTGGTTGGGTCTACCACCTTATTCAACTAGCCTGAATTTAGGTGGTAAGCCACAAAGGCGAGAGCAGGTATCAGATTGTCTCTTGAAACTTGTTACTTGCAACTTGAAGCTATGGTGTGAATGCGACTAGCTACCCACGCTATTCCAATCAATAAACTGCTGAGCTTCCAAAAACCGCTCTGCTATCACCGACCAGCTTTGTCCTTCTGCAGCTCGACGCACCTCGGTTCGGTCCAGTTTGAGTGCTTTTTCTACCGCTGTTTTTAGATCCGTGTGGAGTGAGCCTGACAGCCCTTCCTCTACCACGTCGATGGGGCCTGTAACTGGGTATGCGGCTACCGGCGTGCCACAAGCCATGGCTTCAAGCATCACTAGGCCAAACGTATCGGTGCGCGAGGGGAAAACAAACACATCCGCGTCGGCGTACGCGGTTGCCAACACTTCTCCGCGTTTATAACCTAGCCACTGGGCGTTGGGATACTTCTTTTCAAGGCTTGCCCGTTGCGGTCCATCACCTACCACTATCTTGTCACCCAGCTCCTCGGGTAAGTCCAAAAAATCTTCAACACTTTTTTCTACAGCGATACGGCCAATATAGTAAAGCTTCGGCCGATTTCTAGGTTTTTGCGTTTGTGGCCGAAAAAGCTTTGTGTCTACACCTCGGCGCCAAACCCTCAAGTTCCGAAAACCCCAGCCTTCCAGCTCTTTTCTGTGGGTTTCTGTTGTACACAAAGAAACATTTGCGCCTTTGTGAAACCAACGCATGAATCTATACCCAACGCTAATTGGCAAGCGTATGCGTTCATTAATATACTCCGGAAACTTAGTGTGAATTGAGGTAGTAAATGGGATTCTACGTTTGGCCAGAAATCGCCTGGCGTAAAAGCCTAAAGGCCCCTCCGTGGCGATATGAATGCTATCCGGTCGAACTGACAGCAGTTGATGCTTAAGCTGGCCTGCATTTAACGCAATGCGAATCTCTGGATAAGAAGGCAAGGGTATCGTGCTAAACAAGCCCGGGTGAATCACGAAGACTTCGCAGCCGCGTTCCTCTAACTCGTTTATGTTGGATCGCAGGGTCGTGACAACGCCGTTGGTCTGCGGTAGCCACGCGTCGGTGACCAAAGCTATTCGTCGAACCGTCGTCATTGGTTCCGTTCTTGGTGTGATAGAGACGGAGTCGATTGCGGCTATATTGCCATTACTTTGTTCAGCCAAAGCAGGCCTACGCGCTTCTGCCAAGAGGTAACCCTTCATCCATGGTGGTCATCGGCAGAGGGATAACGTTACCCTCGGCAGAGTTCCAACGTATGATTTTGAACCGGCCAGGTGCGTCCTCTACCAGTGCGGTGCAGCTCTCTACCCAATCACCGCAATTCATGTACACCGTGCCGTCAAAGTTCGTGATTTCCGCGTGGTGTATGTGTCCACACACCACGCCGTCGTGACCCCGGTTTTGGCAATCTGATGCGATGGCCTTCTCAAACTCACTTATGAAATTCACCGCGCGCTTAACCCGATGTTTTACGTAGGCGGATAAAGACCACGGTCTTAGGTTGAACCTACGTCGGGTCCAATTGACGTAACGATTAAGACGCAGCAAGAGCGCGTATCCGTAGCCGCCTAGAAACGCGAGCCAGCGATGATACATAGTGACCACATCGTATTGGTCGCCGTGAACCACCAGATAGGTGCGGCCGTCACCGGCCAGGTGAATGGCTTCATCCACCAACTCCAAATTTCCAAACGTCATGTCACTGTACTTGCGTAGGAACTCGTCGTGGTTTCCAGTGACAAAAATCACTTTAGTACCACGCTTCGCCAAGGTAAGAATACGTCGTAACACATTGTTATGACTTTGCGGCCAATACAAATTGGACTTTAGGCTCCATCCGTCAACAATGTCTCCGACCAAATAAAGCGTCTCGCAGCTATGCTGTTTCAAAAACTCAATCAATGAGTCTGCCTGGCAAGACTTGGTACCAAGATGTATGTCACTAAAAAATATGGAAGAGTAGTGGTACTTGGTTAGGTCGCGTGCATGATGCTTAGATTTATCCGACATATACGCATACTTTTTCAAAGTTTGCGCTAGCCTGAGGATTGTTTCTTACAAAGGGATGACACTAAAGTGAAGCTTGTAAGTCACTGGATGTTATGTGAATGACTTGCCAAAAACACAATTGTCATAAACATGTAATGTTCTAGATGTTAACTTCGTGTTTCATTTCCAAGACTACACAAGTCTTTCCTAGACCAAATATGTCCTACTTTATTGTATTTGTCGCAGTTGTGACCTTGAGTGTGATTTTTCTGCATTGGCTAAGTTATTCGTTTCTTAAGCGTCGTATCGTTGAGCGTGATAGTTGGGACCTCAATATCTGTTGTGGTACGACAAATGGTGGGGGCATCAATGCAGATATCTTTCAGCACACAGAGTTGCCGAACTTTGTGAAGCTTGAAACGATTTATCAGCTACCCTTTTCGGACAATCAGTTCGATACTGTGCTGTGTTCCCACACCGCGGAACATGTTGATGATCCGGATAGGTTTGATCAAGAGCTCCGTAGAGTGGGCAAGAAGGTATATTATGTGCTGCCTCCGATTTGGGATTTGGCGGCTGCATTTAATATAAGAGAGCATCGCTGGGTATTCTTCTGTGTTAGAAAAATACACTCATCACTTCCGAAAAGGATGCGATTACCATTTGCAAAACGGTTGCAGGCGAGAGTTGGGCAAAAGATTACCGCTTGATCTAGTCGCCTAGATCAATGCCGTTTAACTTAAGCTGGGCCAGTTCTTGAGTATCTGAAAGGCTGGATCTTTCGGAAGTAAAGCAGGGTGGTTCTCTCCTGAGTTTCAGCCACATCTCGTGAGCAATCACCACTTGTAGATAATTCAAGTTTTGTTCCACGGCCTGCATGTAAGGATTCTCGCCGTTAAACAGAACTTCCAGAAATCGGTAAGACTTGTTGAACAGACCGTCCAGTTTTTTTCGAGAGGTTTCGTGGAAAAATCCTGGTGTCTTTCGCAGCAAGTCGATACCAGATTCGTAAATAATCTTCCCGTTCTTGTTGTCTCCATTTGTGGCGATGCCGCCCAGCACAAATTCCGGAAACAAACGGTCCCGGCATTTTTCTAGATAACAACGATCAGACATTTGTGCGATCAAGTCAGCGGTTCCCAAGAGATGACCCACAGTGATGTATTTGCTGTCATCTACCTCAATGTCGTCGTGCTTTATTTCCTCGCCCGTAAAATGCACGACTTGGCTGGCCACATCTCCGGCGGTGGCTAATCCATGACGATTTAGGTAATCCCTAATTAGGGCAGCGCCACGGGTGACGTGGTTACGAGTGTATTCCGATCCGCTCTTCTCATTTTCGTGGCTACGGCGAATATAGCCAGCATCGTGAAACAGGGCCACGATCATGCCCACGGCCGCCCGATCGGGGCCCAGGCGAGTCTCGTCGCCCACTTGCCGGTCGTGGCCGACCAACAATCGAGCGAAAGCCAGGGACATATCCAGGGTGTGTTGGATGTCGTGGTAGACGGTATCGCAACCTTCGAAACCCTCGGCTTCTCCGGTAAATATGGCGGTAAATTCGTCGAAAGCGTCGCTAACTAACGAGAAATCTAACTCTGGGTATTGCCCCTGCAGAAGATGTTGCACAGCATCACGCACAGCGTCTGGTGAGGACACCTGAACGGTATTTGTCACATCATATTCGCTACGACGTTCTTGCACTGTGTCTTGCCCGTTTTTCTGGTCACCTGAGCCGGTGGCCTGCCCCCGAGACCTTGCCGACTGGTGGGTAGTCTAAGTAAAAAATCCTCAATTTTCGAGGATTTATATCTCATTTCTGGAAATATGTTAAATAGCGACGCCCAGTTGTTTGAAATGAGTCAGAAATCAGCGAACACGGGTGTGTGGTCTGATGGGCGCTCCAGCTTGCGTGGGGCCTTATCGATGGCGGCCAGGGTGCATTGTTTGGCCAAGAGTTCCGAGGCTAGAAGGAGGTCGATTCGCAGACCGCGATTTCGTCGAAATCCCAAGGCGCGGTAGTCCCACCAACTGAAGCTTTTGGGTTCTTGCTCGAAGAGTCTAAACGTGTCTGAGAAACCAAGATCTAATATTTTCTCAAACGCTTGCCGTTCAGGCACAGAACAAAGAATTCTGTCACGCCACGCGTCCGGGTCATGAACATCGGCATCTTCTGGCGCGATATTGAAATCTCCCATGACCACAACTTTTTCATTGCCAGCCAGAACGTCCCCTAACCATTGAGTCAACGCCGACAGCCACTCCAATTTATAGTGGTATTTTTCGGAATCGACTGTTTGTCCGTTAGGCACATACAGATTGATCACTTTGACGCCTTCAAAGTCTGCCGCTACGACCCGTTTTTGGTCGTCCTCAAAGCCTTCCAGTGACCGCACCACGTTACCAGGGTTCAAGTCTTTGCGATAAACCAATGCCACGCCGTTATAGGTTTTTTGTCCGTTGCTAATGGCTTGATAGCCGATATCTTCGAACGCTTGGAAGGGGAAGTCGTCATCTACTGTTTTGATTTCTTGCAAACCCAGTACTGCAGGAGACTGAGTTTCCAACCAATCAATCACATGGGGGAGTCGAACCCGCAGAGAATTTACGTTCCAGCTGGCTATTCGCAAGACTTACTCTGAGAGACCAGTGTGTCTGAGTAGGGCGTCCACCGATGGTTCTCGGCCCCTGAAATTAACAAATGCATCCATAGCTTCGGTGGTACCACCCACAGCGAGAATGGATTCATGAAAGTGTTTGCCGGTTTCCGAATTCAAGATTCCGTTTTCCTCAAAAGCAGAAAAAGCATCGGCGGAGAGAACTTCGGCCCACTTATAACTATAGTAACCAGCCGCATAGCCACCGCTAAAAATATGGGAAAAACTGTGGCTAAATCTGTTGTAAGCCACATTAGGGGTGACTGCTACTTCATTTCTTACTTCATTAAGAATTCGCTGCACAAACTGGGGGCTTAAGTTTTTGGTCTCACGGTGAATACGGAAATCGAATAAAGCAAATTCAAGCTGCCGCACCATTTGCATGGCACTGTGAAACACTCGCGCTTCCAATAAGCGGTCAAACATGTCCTTTGGTATGGGTTCACCTGTTTTGTAGTGAGACGAGATCAAAGGTAGAGTCTCTTTGCTCCAGGCAAAATTCTCCATGAACTGGCTAGGCAGCTCTACCGCATCCCACGCCACACCGGAAATGCCTCCAACGGAGGGATAATCAACGTGGGTCAACAAGTGATGAAGGCAATGTCCAAATTCGTGGAAGAGTGTTAGTACTTCATCATGGGTTAATAGTGCAGGCTCATCTTGATTGGGTGGCATAAAGTTGCACACTAGATGCGCCACCGGTCGTTGCAAAGAATCGAAATTCTTCCTGGCGATACAGTCATCCATCCAGGCGCCACCGCGCTTTTTTTGTCTTGCGAAAATATCTGCAAAAAAGCTGCCGACTATTTCACCGTCTTTGTTGTGTACGTCAAAAAAACGTACGTCCTCATGCCACGCATTGTCGATGGTTTGTTCTTTGACACTGATTCCGTAAAGCTTTCCAACAATAGTGAACATTCCTGTTAAGACTGTCGGCAATGGAAAATAGGGTCTTAGCTCATCATCCGTCAGGTCAAAACGGTTCTTTTTCAGCTTTTCCGAATAAAACGCCACATCCCAAGGTTGTAGTGGGTTTGGCCCACCCAGTTCCTGAGCAAAAGACGCTAGGGACCCAAATTCTTTAACCGCCGCAGGGCGACTCTTGTCAACCAGATCGTTCAAGAATTCCAGGACTGCATCTGGGTCTGGAGCCATTTTCGTGGCTAAAGAATATTCCGCGTAGTTGCTGAAACCTAAGAGCTCCGCTTTCTCTTGGCGCAACTCCAGAATTTCCACCATGATTTTGCTGTTGTCGTATTTGTCAGCAATTGGTCCTTGATCTGACGCTCTAGTTGACCATGC
>JBCCFQ010000113.1:0-8354 GCA_039029655.1 Pseudomonadota bacterium
CTGATTGGTGAACTCACCTACTGACGCATCCCCTGCCCGCGCCAGGATGTCACTTTGATAGAACCGATTCTCTGCGGTAAAGGGTGCAAACAGGCCATTGTTACTGGTGCAGCAAGGTCCGAGCTGGAATACATCCGCATTGCCATCGGTATCCCATTGCTTGTATGTGTTGTATCGGTAGGTGCCGCCTGTCGTTTGAGGTTTCAGCGCCACACCGGTGGCTGCGGTAGAGTTGCCGCCAACAATCACAAGCCCCTCAAATAGCAGGTCGTGATAGCCCGCGTCTGGTGGATGGAATTCCGCCGCACGATATCCGCTGTTGGTACCCGCAACATCCGGATGCTCATTGTTGATGACATCGCTGAAACCAACATAACCCTCCGTGAACCGAACACTCAACGCGTTATGGTTCCCGCCACTAAAGGTCGAGTTAATAATGCGTACTTTCGAGCCGCCGTCCCAGAAGCGAACACCGTCGGTAATGTTGGTCGCGCCGTTAATGCTGCCGGGGTTGTCCCCCATATCCAGGAATTGAGAATCTTCGATTACCCAATACTCGTAAGCGCCATCTACAAATACGGCACCAGAGGCTGTGCCAGTTGCGCCGCTCCAAACAACCTGACGAATTGATACAGATACATTTCCGCCGTCAGCGTAGAAGAATCGAGAGGTGCTCGTTCCGTCAGCCGCGATATTGATACCAATAATATCGATGTAATCTTCACCATCTCGAAGATCGATACAAGGGTTGTCATTGTTACCGCAGGGACCAGTCCAGCGTGGTGCGACTCCACGTCCAGTACCAGACCCCTCATCGTACCAGCGCAACGAGCCGTCACTTTCATCCTTGTACCCAGAGCGGATGATCGAGCGGTTTGCATAGGTGCCTGAGAAGTTCGGATCGAAGTTGTCACCGCCCAAATCAGAGTCATCCATCACCAGGACGTCAGAGCCCGGAGTCAGGCCATTGGCGCTACTGATCGAGGACCAAGCCAACGCCTCAGTGGATCCGTCACAACCAGAAACGCACGGGCTGTTGCTGTCCACAATGGAAACAAGGCCGGTTAAGTCGCCAGCACCACCGCCGGTATCTACAGTAGAAAACTCACTGCTACCCTGATCTGGCTTTACGCGGTTATCGAACCCCGTGCCATTCGCATCTAGCGCAACGTGCAAATCTGCATCTGTATTAATCACCATCGTCACGTCGTTGATGGACGCAACGCCTGGGCCCGAAACGGCGACCGAACCAGAGGCCAATCCACCACCAGCGATGATTGTTGCTATGTCAGGCTCTGCGCTTCCCCTCGCAAGCGCAAGAATATGCAGCGTTCCCATGCACAGGTCGCCAACTAACGGGATGTTTGCATCAAATCCCAACCTGTCAGCGTGAACAGTGATTGCCGGATCACCCACGTCGCACCCGCACTTCGTAGAGAACGTGGTTGAGTTCTTATAAGAACACGACTGGAAACCGGTTACATCGATCTGTGCTGAGTGGACTATAGGCGCAAGTAAACCCGCCAGAATAATCAGCGTCGCTGCAAAGAGAGATTTCATTAGAATCGGCCTAGGGTTTCTCGAAGTTTGGCGTGCGCGCCGTCGATAACGTCATTGGAGACTTCACCACCCTCTGCCGCCGCCACCACCATATCGTACTCGGCTTTGTCCAACTGAAGCTCTTTAGCCAGCCGCCCAACGACACCAATCAAACGTAAAGCTTGATCAACCTCGGGCTGCTTATCTTCGTCGTGGAAACCACGGATGATGCTAGTGGATAGATCCGCTATTTCGTAAAGTAGTGCCCTGTTCATTCCAATATGCCTCGTGCTACCAAAATTGTGTGTATGTTTGAGACCATCAGGCTCATACGTGCAACGCGTTGCTGCGCCTCTTGCAATGCCCGTTCAGCTTCAGCCCTCGTTTGATCGGCTTCATCCTCGCTGCCGACCTTATTGGCCAGCCAGCGATAGTCTGATACAAGTTGCTCGCCAGACTTCTTAAGTTCGTGAGCCTCCTCGGATAACCGGAGGTAGCTTTCCACCATTCGCCCGATGCGATCCTTCTCGTCAGTGGTGATTCGCGATCCTTCGACGCAGGGTCCGCCAGGCTCATTAGCGCATTCGTCTAGAACAACCTCGGCCAGTGTATTCATCGTCATCGCGCCTCGATAAATCACGTTGTTCAGTTGTTCGTTTCCACCTGATGCACAGCCAGTCAGCGCGAACGCACAGACAAAGAGAACCAAATAGCCAATGCGAGCAGGCCAAGCCACACCAGCACGAAAAGCGCTGATCCGATCAAAAACAGTAAACATTTCTTCAAGTATCCTTTTTTCGTTTCAATAAACTATCTTCCGGGCCAAATCGCTGAATCAGAAACACAATCAAACTTCCAAACGCCAACCCTTCCTCAGCCGTCAATGGAGCGCCTTCAAAAAACGTGCGGTTAGCTATTGCGACAATGGCGGCTGCAAAAATACCCGCGTATACGCCCATCTCAGCGGTCGTGTAGTTAGTGCCCATGATGGTTTTCTCCGGTTGAACAAACCTACCCAGCCACCGGGGGAGAGACTGCGCGACGACGCGCGTTGTAGCGGCAGAGTAGGTTTGATAGATAAAGCCACCGCCCCGGGGGAAGGACGGGAGGGGAGTCAGGGCGGCGGCTTAAACTTTAATCCCTGATGTGCAATTCAAATGGCATTTCTAATGCCTTAACCCGAGCAAACGCCTTTGCGGAATACTGAACACTCGGCACCTCGTGCTCATCTATTCTGGCGGTCAAACCTGGCGCAAGACATCCCTCTAGCTCCGTGACCCTGTTAGCCACATGAATTACGTTTTCCGTTCGCCCGTAGACGTTCTTTAGTTCTGGGTGTCCGGTGTACTTGCCTTCCTCGTCGGGGTTCACCAGATAAATACCTGTTGGTACACAAGACACGTAAGCCTCATTGTTCCGCCAGGGCAATTCCAAAATCCAGATGCCCAGCTCACTAATACGGCCCAGTGTGCCGCCAGCGTAGTAAACCCGATCTAGAACAAGTCGCTTCACGGCAATAGAGGTGGCGCGTCCAATACATCCTCGCAATTCCAATCTTCGAACCTGCGTTGATGTTTGCTTAACTGTTTGTCGTAGTCTTTTTTGACCATTTCGGGCGTATCGGCAGAGAGCTGACCAACAATTCTACTGACCTGGTCCCTTTGCGTTTCTGTGTACTGACAACTTGCCCTGAGTTGGTACTGCGCAAAGTCGTCCTTCTTCACGTATTTCGCATCGAACCGATTGTCTGCCCATGCCAAAAATGGATTAATCGCTACGAATACAATTGCGCCGCTGACTGCGCTCCAAATGAACGTTATGGCGCCCACAGCGGCGCCCCACTCTTTAACGGTGGTGAGATTGATATTCATGGGATCCTTAGCCGATAAGCCCGCCAGAAAAGTCGGGGCTTAGAAACGAAAAAGCCAGCGATGTGAAGACACGACTGGCAGAGTGGGATCAAATTATGCGTTTATTCGAATGGGAGTCAAGCCCCTCACAAAAACAGCTCATTGAGCGTTTTATTGCGGGAGGGTGAAACACAAGATAGGCTGGATTTTGTCTTAAGGACCGGCAAGCCATGTTTAACCCAAAGAACCGGAAAAAACCCAAATACAACTACAGCTCTCTCCCTTCCGCTTCCCGCAAGCGCCATGTACTTTCCAGTTATCTAGGTACGCCCTTGGGCGCAATCCTCAATAGTGCGTTTTGGCTGTGTATGGGGATCTTTTTTTCCAGCTATGTAGAGAGACCTCACTTTGCAATAGAGATCGGCAGAACAAATTCGGCCCTGCCAACTTATATTTCTACTTTAACTATCACGAACCGCCCCGTATTTTTTGGTATCCCGGTGAGTGTCAAGACAGCGAATGTTGATCGCGTTGTGCTTTACGAGGTAACTGACGGCCAGAGGAGCGAGATTGCATGGCTCTGGCGTTTGGGCAAAAAGGACGGGCATCCCGCAATGTTCAACCACGACCACTTTATACCTCCGACGAAGTCTCTTGTATTTTCATTGTTCATTCACGACAAAGAAGCGAGAGTGATCGCGCCGCACAGGATGGGTGACCCTAACTTTCACAATGACGCTGAGAGACTCGCTGAGTTCGTTGAGAAACATGGTATTCGTGAACCGGCCGAGTTCGAACTAGAGGTGGCTGACAAAATTTACGGAAGCACTTACTTTAGTCTCAAATCAGTTCGCGGTCCCACGGGTGAATTCTGGATCGAAGCAGAAAGGGACGCCTACCACTGGATGGATGAAGCTAAGCAATGGTTTGGACAGTTAAGGAACCGGCTAAGCCAATAACAAGGCGGGTCTTCTCATGTTTTCAAGAACACCCGTCGCAACGCACGCTTTTTGGTCTTAACAAGATCGCAGTAGCTACCAGGTATACCTAAATCACTGGCTTCCATGATCGGTACTGCAAAATCCAAAAGGTCACGCATTAACTTTTGATACTCGGGTAGGTCCGTGCGCCACAACGGGTTCTCACTAAGACAGCCCGTTAACCAGGTCATGCCGCATTCGTAAAAGTCCTGAATCTTGGTTGTGTTCAATCCCATTCGTTTTGCAATTTGGCTTCGTGTGTAACCAGCGCAATCCTGCAAAAGCACGTCGGCGTACTCTGGCGCAAACTGCACAAGATGCCCCATGCCTTTATGAATGCGTTTGAACCAATCGATTCGGGCACGCTGCACCTCGGAGTCGCGCTCACCGCGGGAACTAATCTCCGTTCGAACGCCATGGGGGCCTGCCGGTGGTTTTGAGCTGATCTGACGGGGTGTTTCATAAGGCCCGCGACCAAGTACATCCAAAATGCTAACGGATTCCATAACCGG
Source organism: Pseudomonadota bacterium (assembly GCA_039029655.1). Classification (GTDB taxonomy): domain Bacteria; phylum Pseudomonadota; class Gammaproteobacteria; order Steroidobacterales; family JBCCFQ01; genus JBCCFQ01. The sequence continues at coordinate 4,882 of JBCCFQ010000113.1, forward strand.
ATTCCCGTACTTGTCGACACGGCCAGTATCGCGCTTAAACGTCCTCTTCCATGCCCACGGGCGTGCTCGTTTTGCATCAGCCAACGGGTCCGCGGCTTCGAGACGGTCTGCAGGCACGTCGTAGTTTAACGTTTTCATCTTTTTGCCAGGGGCGTAGTTAGCCCTTCCCAGATAGACTTCATTCTCATACCACTGACGCAGAATGATGATCGTGGCTTCACGTAGAACAGGTCGTGAAGTTGCTGCTGCTGGTTCATCCTCTTTTTTTTGCTGGGTCACTTCATGAACCTTGTTTTAACATGCTCCCAAACAAGCTTTCGGGTTTGTTCACGCTCTTCTTCTGGGAAGTTAGATTCCAACTCAGACCAGGTGTCTTTTGCCGCTTTCTCCATGGCCTTGATCATTCGTTGCGCCGCTTGTCTCGGTTTCAAAAGTCTGGGATCCGCTGACTATCTAGAAAAGTCACGGCAACAGCGAACGCCTGCCAGATATGCGATTTGAATCCATACGTGACGCCGGGATTTGACTTGGTGCCTTTCTCTCCGAATCGAGTCTTCAATTTGTCCAAGACCTGAGAGTCTCTGTTCGGCGCAGGCCGGCCCAATATCTTTCGCTTGTTAGCGCCAAGATGACGGAGGATGTCCGATCGCGGAAGCTGAACTTCTGGCTGTGTCGTCTGCGCCGTCCATTCCCTAGACATCTGTCCCACCCAATATGCAGTCGTGAATACTTGTTCAGGAACGTACGGTCTCCCGCGAGGTTCCTTTGGATTTGGCTTGGTCCATAACACGTAGGGTTTCGTGTACTCGATCGCTAGAACCGCGTCTCTTTCGGATTGAGCAGCCCACACGCCCATGAGTGCAATGAAAGAGACGACCTCAAGATTTGGTGCGATCCCTTTGAACCAAACCTTATCGCCATCCCACACCACCAAGCCGGATTCTTCACTGCCTGGATCCACGCCAATCACAGTCATCGACATGGCGGCCTCCGAAGCATTTCGACGTGAACCTCCTGGTCCGCGAGCGCATCTTGCACCAGCTGCTTGAGCCGGCCGTACACACCAAACATAGGATCGGTATCATCGATCGCCTCAATGATGTTAGAAATTTCCCTCATGCGCTTGAGCTGATTTTCGTCGTGATCACCCATGACTATTCGATCCATCATTGGCTGTACGCCTGTAACGGTGTCAGGAATGCTTCTCTCGCTTGCTCAATATAGAAGGCGTTGTTCACCTCAAACTGATGTTTGAACATACCGCAGACGGGGCAATTGTTTTGCTGTTCGATGTTCCAGCCTTCGTGCTCGCAATGTGCCGGTGCAATCGCTGGTAACACTCGCGGTCGAGTTTCCTCCAATCTTCGTAGATCAGCGGCTAACAGGCTCTTTAGTTCGTCAAGCTCCCTCGCCGCTTTGGGCGGAATTGTTTTGAATGGGCCAGAAATCGGCAGGGACGCCTGCAGTGATTCAGCATGCTGTTCAGCCATCTGACGATCATATTCTTGCTGGCTCATCCCTCGACGTTCATGCTCAGGCTTAGATAGTTCGTTGAATGCGGCCTGGCGTCTCTGGGAGTCATGCACTGGCTGATAGCTTGCACGCAGTCGATCAGTGACCCACTTACCCATGTTTTTTCGAAGCTTCACTTTGGACCGGTATCGATCCGTCCAACTTGCGAGACTGGCAAGCTGCCCTCTCACATCAAGGCCAGGAAATTGATCTATCCATTGCGTGATCTCGATTTGTTTCGGCGACCAGGTCACGCAATCAGTATCGGTTTTGTTTTTTTTGCAGTAGAAGATGATGTCGGTCATTCAAGTCCCTCTCGATAAACCTTGCCCCCCTTTCTTTGCCTATTGGAATGCCCTACTGGCTAGGTCTTATAAGATCGGGTGCCCTCCGCCATACCCGGTTTGGCGGCATCAGCTAAAACAGTCTGGCGCGCTGACGTTCTTTATGGCTTTACCTAGCGGACTGCCAGTTAGTCCCCAATATCGGCCCAGGTTGAGAACGGGTACTCAGTGCCTGGTAGACTGCTGCGTCGAACGGTTCAGTCTTACCCCGCACGAGCCTAATCCTTGACTCGCTTCTGCTAACAAGTACAATTAGCAACTCAACTTAGTTGCATGTGCGTACTCGCTACGACAGATAAAACCCTAGGTCATCACACCTGGGGTTTTTTCGTTATAGACCCTCTCCTGCTTGAGAAAGCCTTTAAAAACTCTTTTTTACTCAGTCTGAAAGTTGTTCCGCTAACAATGGATTGATAGCGGACAAAACGATCAGTCGACTCCAAAACAACCACCGCGCGTTGAACTTGCACGTGTCTCCACTTTGAACCGGGAAGAACCGTTCGCTCACTAAGCGAATCTGCTGTCATTTAGATATCTCTCCGGCTCGATGTATGATCGAAGGCCAACCAAAGGAAGGTCGATACAATGAACTGTGAGGAATACGCCAGACTGCAACCAAACCCAACGGAAAGCGCGGCCGCATACGAAGAATGCGTGCGACTTGGATTGTTTGAGAATTCCAGTAGCCAAAGCCTCTTGCGTGCGCTTGATGGCACGCTATTCGATGGAATGTTCGGATTTTTCGTTGCGATCTTTCTGCTTGTATGGACGCTAGCCATCATGGTGTTGCCCTTCGCTGTGATCGGCATATCCAGTCGTGTATGGCATTTGAAGAAATTGCTTGAGCAAATCGAGCGGAACACGCGACCGGCTAAATAGTCCAAGGGAATCTCGGCGGCCGTATCGCAAAGCGCATAGATGGATTTGAAGCTAGAGATCAAGCTGTCTTTCGCTTGCGCTTTCGCGCTGGAAGTTGGATGACTTCTCGAGCAATGATCCTTCCCTTGCGGTCCTGCTCGATGTAGACGTCTCGCTCGAAAAGTTCCGGTATGGAGCTTTGAGCCATACCTATTGCTTCAGCAAATTCACGCCGACCCATTTTGGTTTGCTCGAAAAACTCTGTAATTGGCGTGCCAAGATTCATATTCATGCTTGATATTATCGGCATTACCGTTAACAATTGTCAACGGTTATACCGTTGGCTGATTTTTTACTAGTTGCTTATGCTTGCGCACACGAAACAAATCCAAACAAACAGAGCGACACAACCTCTTCGCATGCCAAAGAAGACTGGAAATAAATCCGGCCATGAGAAATTGCGAGCCGTCTGGGATACCAAAAGAAAACAATTGAAGTTGACGCAGGAAATTGCGGCAGACAAGCTTGGTTACAATTCCCAAGGTACGGTAAGTGACTACATAAATGGACACATACCGCTCAACCTGCCTGCGGCATTAGGCTTTGCTCGGTTGTTGGAGGTTCACGTTTCCGAGGTTTGGGATGGCGACCCCGAACTGGTCTTTAAGTCCCTTCCCCTTGAGGACGTTCGGGACCTTGCCCTGGAACTGAACTATGAGGATCAACTCGCCCTGGCTTCGCTTCTGCTCGAGCGGGCCC
>JBCCFQ010000114.1:0-8296 GCA_039029655.1 Pseudomonadota bacterium
GCGACAAGTTCAGGCTCGTCAGCCACAGATGCCTTGATTCTTTCCAGGTGAACGATCTTGCGATCATGTACGCCGTCCAGCATGTTGGCGAGATGCCCGGGACGGCAGTCTTCACCTTCCGGAGGTACGCCGTAGAGTACCGCCACATGTGGCGCCTGATCGATTAAGGAGATCTGTGCGTCGATGCCGGAGGCAAGTTCATCGGGAACCAGGGGTGTGCCGACATCGGACTCCCGATCAAGGTAGTCACAAATTCTCGCGGAATCGACAACCACACGCTGATGCAAATGATCAAACAGGGTAGGCACGACACAGGGATCGAAACCTTCGCTGGCAACCGACGACTGGCCGGTGTAGCCCCGCACCAGTTCGGCACCGGGCGCGCCCTTTAGCCGCATCCGCACATAGGCCGGGCTATAGCTGTCGGAGGCCTTGTCATCGCGCATACCCAGGTTCATACGGTGTGCAACGAAAGGGATACCTTTTTCAAGCAGCACGGTGCGCACCTTGTGGGAGCAGACCGAGAAGGGCGCGAAATACACTTCAAACCGAGGGCTTTCCCCGTCGCGGGCGCCCACCATGTTAGTTTGACCGGGTTCGGTCAGTCCCGCGTTGGTCTCGCGAACGAGGTCGGCAACTGATTTGCCCATTGCACTCTCCCTTTGACTGTTATGCGGTGGCCAGGTCGTCCCCGTACTCCTCGATAGCCCAGTTGAGCAGCACACGTCGGAACAGCATTCCGGCCTGGTCGCCCGCGATAATCATTTCGTCGAAGACGATTTTGTCGTTATCAATCAAATTCTGCATATGTTCCACTGCCCACAAGTCTTCACTGAAACCCTGCTTGAGGTGTTCCAGGAAGAAGTCGTAGTAGAAATCGTCATCCTGGGCAAAGTCGTTGGACACCGAGAACCAGTAATGGCTGCTGCTCATTGTCTCGGGCGTAAGGTAGTGCATGATGTAGCTCTTGAAGACTTGGTAGTCTTCATCCCCCTCTTCGCCAACAATGATGGGCGCGTAACCTTTGAACACACCGGGAGAAACGGACGACCCGCCATCCCAGCTTTCTACCTTCTTACCCACCAGCGTCTCTCTCATCGGAGGTGGCAACTTATCGGTCGCACCCTCCCACTCTCTATCGATCCGATTGCAGTACACCCCCTCATCGGTATGCTCTACTGTTGTCGGCAGGTCGAAGTAGCGGTCGTTGAAGGGGAACGTGTCTCTGTGCAGATAAGCAAAATGAGTCAGGTCATTGAGATTCTCCTGCATGAAAAGGTAGTTGCCTTTTAGCTTATTGGCGCCCTTGATAGTTCGATAGTTGGGGTCGGACAGGAACGGTAGTTTGGGCAGTTTGTTTTCATCAGCCTCCTCTGGAGCACCCATCCAGATGAAGACGAAGGGCCCCATTTCCGCCAGCGGGTACTTGCGCAGTTTCTTGTCAGGACAGCGGGTCTGGCAGGGCACCTTTACCACCTCACCTTCAGGGTTGTAGCGGATACCGTGGTATCCGCACACCAGGTTATCACCCTCCAGCTTGCTCTCCGAGAGCGGGAAAGAACGATGCAGGCATCGGTTCTGCAGGGCAGTCAGTTCACCGGCCTCGGGGAAAAAACAGCGATCCATTCAGCAACCATAGCAAGTGCCCCACCCCTCTTAACATGGGAACGCAAAATCAAGTGCATCTACTCCCCACGTCTGACCACTTCTACTTATACCAAAAACTGGTGGCTCACGGAAAGCGCAATGCGGCCTTTGAAATTCTCCACAAGAAGTCACCCAAAGCTGCCAAAGCTCTTGCGAAGCGTGCCCTGCATTCATGTAATACCAGTGCTTGGTATGAATCTGGCGCCGCCGTATCAGCTATGCGCGACGCTCTGATGTCCAAGTTCTCTAACAATGAGAAGGCACGCGAAACCCTGCTAAACACTGCCCCGCGCATTATCGCCGAATGCTGCGGACCTCGGGACCTTTTCTGGGGCAATGGAATTGATCTCACCCCAAAAATCATTCCCCCTCCTTATGAATGGCCGGGGAAAAATATGCTTGGTAAATGCCTAATGGAAATTCGTGACAAATTTTCCTCGTCTTAAAGGCCGCCTTGAGGCCAAGGCTTTTTCAATGAAAGGGCGAATGTGGTGATCCAGTATCTGTCGCTCAATGATCCATGACATATTATACTACTGTATACTTATGTATTGTGCAGTTCATTTAAATGTATGCATAGTATTATTCCGTTACTTTGGATTTTAGCTGTTACGGCCTGTGGGCCAATGCAATACTTAGGAAAATTTACTTGAATATTTAACTAGTTGATTTTTCATATCACAGGACAAAAATGTTCATGCTTTCTTGATTTTGTGAGCAATTGATCGGCCCACTTTGAGTGCGCTCGGGGCGATTCATAGTTAAATAAGCCGAACGAAAATTACGACTTGATCAAAAAGCAGTGTTTAACGGTTCAGCAGAATCTTGAGAAATTGGTTGGCACACAAATTTCAGCCTACCAGCGATAAATCCTGTTAATGAGATGACTTTAAAATTATTGTAACTATTGGGTTTTTAAAAAGACTAAGATGGACTGTAAAGAGGAGTCAGCAAGAAAAACGTATTCACGATCACACTGTGCTGTTGTTTCTCTGTGCACTTTGGCGCGTAGATGACTACTATTCGTAGTTTGATCCCGCGACACGTTCAATTCATATCTCTGTGGATATTGTTGGTTAACTGATCGATCTACCTCATTCGAAACCCTCAGTTTGTATGCTTTAACATTTATTTGTGCTCTTACGATACCATGACAATAAATCCATGACTGGTGATCAATCTGTTAATGACAATCTGGGAACATATTAATTGATACAGAACCCCATACAGCTGCATCAAGTATTTAATTAGTGCAATACCGACTGGTACCATAAATCGCTGATTCAGTAATCCATACAAAAAAGTGCAACCTAACATTTGGAGGTCCTACCTCGTCACACTTTGGGGCAACGTCTTCAGTATCAACCGAAGGATCATCAACACGCCGCATACGACCAGTATCATTGACTACAAAAGAAAGCTGACTCACCACAGAAAGCGGAAGTGAAGACCCTCGGAACAACAGAAATAGTGCCAAACAAGAGAACACTCTTCACACAATTATGGATATCAAACCCACCATCAACAATACAACATCCCTAATGAGAACAGTTCGTTTTATTTTTATTACAACTAATCTTCTTGTTGGATTTGTTTTTCCCTTTCATTCAATTCTTCATTATCAATTTGACTTTATTGAGCACCGCATAGATGGGTAGGTCGGATGCCCCTAACCCGAGGCCTCAAAGAGAAATTTCTAGCACTAGGGTTTTTAGACTCTGAAATTGAAAAATTCTTTGAGCCTGATCCAGTAGAGCCACTTTTACCTGATTTAGCAAGTTTATTCGATTCTTTTGACTCAGAAGATTTCCAGAATTCTGGCATAGTAACAATAATGGCACAGGCCGCGGAACAACCAAGTAATGCAGAGCGAATCAGGATTCGCGACTTCTCTGGTACTGAAGAGGAGGATTTTGATGAGTGGGAACTTTATGTTTTACGTGCCGCGGAATCGGGGGGATGGACGGATGACTACCTCCTTCGAAATGTACCACTCCACCTAAAAGGTCCCGCCAACCTCGCCTACCTAGAACTTTCAGATGGGGAGAAGGATACCCGGGATCATCTCTTCGAGTCCCTTCGTCAACGTCTGACATCCCCTCGCCAACGCGAAATCGCAAAATCAAAACTAGCCACCCTTCGTCAGGAACCGTCACAATCGGTTCAGCAATTTGCGAATGAAGTACAGCGCCTTATACATAAGGCATACGGCATAACGCCAGGCACATCTGAAATTCGCAAGTGTTTGGCCCTCTCATCTTTCAAAATAGGTCTGGCACCCCGTTACAGGGAAGTTATTCACTTGCATCAGCCAGACACATTTGATGAAGCCTTGCAACGCGTTCTTCTGTACGAGGCAGAAGAGAAAGCAATGGCTGTTGACACACCCAACCCAATGGCTAGGGCTGTGCATATTACTCCAACAGGCGAAGATGATCGCCTAAAACAACTCGAAACACTCACAACGCGCATTGATAAACAATTAGCTGAACTGTCAGTCGTACAAAAAACAGCAGCCGTACGCACACAGGGGACACAGCCCCAAAATAAAGTGATCTGCGGATACTGTGGCCGCACAGGCCACCATCAGGCAATTTGCCGCACCTGGCTGAACCAGCAGGCATATAATTCACAGCGTGCAAGTGCACCCACATTCACACCAAACCGCAGACCGTATGCACGGGGCCGCGGTTTCCGTAACCTTGGCTTCCGAAGCCAGACACGAAACCGCAATTGGGGTCAATTTAACACAACACAAAATCCCCCACGACCTCAGGCTCTTTTCGGGTCGTTCGGGCAACCACGTGCGCAAACAGGTCCACCGCCAGTGCAAAATTTTGATCAATTCGGTGGGAGAACATATGCAATCAAACCAAGCAATAAAAAGAACACGCACAAAAACAATACGGCAATACAAAATTCACAAGAAAATAGCCGTTCAAACTCTCAAAACACGCAAGCAAAAAATTACGAAGAACAAATCGCTGCACTGCAAGCGCAAAATGATGCTTTAGTGCAACAAAAATATGCTGACTTTGTTGGACGTGTATACGCCCCAACCAATCAAACTGCTCATTCAACAACAGTCGAAAATACTTACTCAAAACAACATAAAACTGGTTCAAATACTCCTAAGAACAGAAAACCATCCATTTCTCCTGACAACTCAACACCGCAAACATCGTTCTCTGTTGCTATGTGCAACCGGGTAGGCACCGCTACCCATATCTTCTTTCTTCTGACTCTTGCTCTCATGTATGGTCATTACAGCGTCTTCTCCTTACTACCCCACAGTAAAGTGGCGGTTTTTCATCTGCTTCTCAAGGGTTTTGTAGCGATACCAACCATGCTCTTTCTCTACGCTACATGTTATTTCACCCACTATGTATGCTACTGTCTTCAGCACCGGCCCAATCGCTACATAGCAGAGGCTCGGAAAATTGGTAAACGCCGCTACAAGCCACACCACGTGAAACGATGGCTTTGCGTAAAATGTACTTGCAGAAGGAACACGCAGAAAGAGCTCGATGTAGGATACTTGCCTATGATCAGCCAACTTTCACTCAATTCTTCGCATCCACTCAAACAAAACCGGGAATACCCAGGAACGTATTCACCGTGTTCTAAAATAAACAAGAAACAAAGTTCTAAAGGCGAACTCTATGGAAGTTCTGCAGGGGCAATTGGCTCACTTTGCCTTAAAATTTTCAAATTTTTGATTATTTTTTCAATCATAATGAATGTACCCACAACAAGAGCTAATCCCAGCCGCACAGAGCCAATGGTATGTCAAACCATGGAAGGTAGAAGTATGTGGCACTTACCAAACGCTCCCAATTGCGATTACATACAACGAGTAAATACAAAAGAACCACCAGTACACCTCTCCTTGTTTTTGTACAAACGAAACCTCATCCAATACAAAACACCCGCATGGGCCTGTAAAATCGTGTACCAACGAGTTGAGGTGCTTACATATTTTTTCAACGATGAGAATCTAAAAAGAGAAATGACGCAAGAAATGACTGTGAGTCAAGAGGAATGTATACACATGGTGAAATTCCACACCTGTAAACACGGAAACATGATACGAAAAGGCGGTATGTTCCAAACTGAAAACAGACTGCGCTGGGAATATCCAGGTGGTGGTATCAATTGCTGCCACTGGAAAAGGTTTGAAACGTATAATTGTTTTGCATTTCCGTCATCCGTGTACAAACGGCACCACTCTTCAACCATGGAAAGTACCGCGGGAGACGTCGCACATTGCGATTACAACTCAGGATCCTGCTCTTTGCGGGACGGTCGAGCTCTCTATTGGAAAGTTGACCAAAGAGAGCAGTGCGAGTTTCTGCCCTGGAGGCAATTTGAGGGCCAGGCATATGGGATAGATTGGCTGGACGAGTCTGGTCGCATAGGTCTTACCCTAATTGTTCACCCCAGGCACTACTATCGCGGATGCGATAGTAAAGAAATTTATCTATCTGCCCAAGGGGTCGCCTACCGTGTCCTTTCGCGCAAACCTGTCAAGGTTAGTCTGCCATCTTCACTCCTAAACCAAGCGGCCGCCCAGGTGGCAAAAAGCAAGGACGCTGATGAGCAGCCCGGACCCGTGACCACAGATCTTCTTGCGATCAGTATGCAAGGGATACTGAATAATGTCCGCAACGACCTGCGAATAACCTTTCAACAGGCAATTCATGCCTCTTGTCAGAACCTTGTTGTTGACATCCAAACTGCTCCATACGTCCGTTATAGCCAATCCCACACTAACAATGCGGCAACTCCTCAACGAGCCGTACTTACTTGGCCATGCCAGCGGGAAACTCGTGGAAGCTTGGCCCTGCCAAAAACTTAAACCACAAAACTACCGATTTCTCGCCATGAATGACACGTGTACAAAAGAGATCCCTCTCGAGTTCAACCTTCGAGGAGTTTTTGAACGGGGTTATCTTGATCCAACAACAAAAATCATTCAGCCAACCGCCACGGAAGTAGACTGTGCCTTGATAAAAAGCATAGTGCTGCAACTCAATGGTTCATCAGTTAGTTCTCGGCGCAGACCGGGGAGTTAACAGCTATCGAATCCGTCCCAGTTTTAGGACTACTCAAGTATAATTATACTGAGCTCGTCCATATCCGAGATACAGTTTACCACCAACTAGTCATGCATAATTGGTCAGAAATCCAATCCCAAATTACTCTGAACGATATGCAGGGTGCTTTACAACACCACATAAATATCATACGCCATCTTGAAATTGGGGGACAACAATTAGGTACCCAATCAGCGCATCGAGTGACTAGTAACCTTATGCAAAAGGGTCAATTCGGTTTCCTTACCGGCCTGACGGTAGACTGGAAACAGATATGGATTTTCATGGTATGCACATATGTCACTGTGTTTGCAATAATCGTCCATTGTTGTGCCTGCTCGATACGATATTTACCAAACCTTCTGGACGCTGGTCGGCACATTCTCCGAAGCGAGAACAGCAACCGATCGCGTTCACCTCGGATTCCACGACGGAGGTACCGACATGGCTCTAACCATTCTCCGAATGGTGACACAAGCCGAAGTATTTTACGTCGATTCTCTAACCGGCTCTCCTCTGGTCCAAACCGGTTGATTCAACCACGTCGTCGAGCGTCACCTCCACCTTTGACGCGCACAGTACCCTCGTTCTCACCCGCTGCCAGTAACGAGCCGACTCCTCGGGCGGAAGTATTGGCACTTCATTCATCAGATGGATCTGAGAATGAATCTTGGACTACACCGATCCCCGATTCACGTCAGAATTCACATGAAAACAGTCCCCACAAGCGAACTCCAGTAGCTCGTGCCGATCTGGTGTTTGAGCCGCCCCTGCCACCACACATTATCTCGCGGTTCCACCGCATGGCAACCGCCGGACGGCGAAGTAGCTCAACCCTCCGTGAACAGGTTGAAGCTGCCTACGATGAAGTGAAACGTCGGTTGCTACCGGCGCATTCCTTAGAACTCCCTTCAACCTCACATCGGGCGCTTGATCCGCCTGAAAGTCAGGTAATTCACGCCATTGAGGATGACCGTCCACTCTCCGCAACTGTGTCATGCACAGTGAACGGTCAGTTGAATATTGACGCCTTGACGGATACAGGATCTGGGTATACCCTAATCTCCGAGGATCTGGTCGAGCAACTCCACCTCCCGGATCATATTCGTCAGCCATTCAATGGGAAGGTTCCCAAATCAGTCACAGGGCACCCTCTGACCCTTATTGGCACGATCGATTTATCTATCCGCCTCGGTGAAACTGAATTTTCGAATCACCGGACGCATATCCTACCCTGCCGAAAGTCTGAGCTGATCCTGGGCTTGGACTTTTTACGGAAGCTCGGTCCATTTGAACATGACGTTGATGGCGGCAGTTTTTCATTTCGGAACCAACAAATTGGCTTGGGTAATCATTTGCAGTCCCAAGTTTCACTTGCCCAGCCGGAGATCTTCAGCCTCACATCCACCCGTATTCCACCCCGCACTGAAGTTGTACTTCCGTGTGGTGTCGTTGGTGGACACGAGCACACCGACTACCTCTTCGAGCCTATTTCCTCCTATTTTTCTGAGCTGGGATTGCACGCTGCACCAGCTCTTGTGAACGTCAATGCA
>JBCCFQ010000115.1:0-8287 GCA_039029655.1 Pseudomonadota bacterium
AGCAATAAAGTACGACGACCTGCTCTGGCGGATGCCAAAGCAGCCTCGGATCCGGCATGCCCGCCGCCGATGACAATAACGTCGTAATTCTGTGGATATTTCACTGACTTTAAGCCGAAAAATTGGGTGGCCGATTCTACGGCAATGGGCAAAAAATGACCATTCGATCATCCACAACACGTTGTTTGTGGTCGAGATTGTGAGAAATTGTTAATGGGGTAGGTACCTCCCGGGGTAGTTGTTAGAATCTACCCCCGGCGTGGCACTGGCTGGCCCGCCTGTAACTATTTGTAGGGGAACGCAAAATGGCTAAGAAAATCAGCGAAATAGAGGGAATCGGTCCAACTTACGCCGAAAACCTTGGTAAGGCGGGCATTCAAACCGTGGAAGACTTGTTGGAAGTCGGCGGTACCAAGTCCGGTCGGGACAAAATTGCTCAAGCGTCTGGGTGCAGCGATTCTCAGGTTCTAGGCTGGGTGAATATGGCAGACCTTTTCCGCATTAAAGGCGTCGGCGGAGAATATGCAGAGCTGCTGGAATGTGCCGGGGTGGATACGGTTAAAGAATTGGCTCAAAGAAACGCCACCAATTTGACCACCAAAATGGAAGAAGTAAACGCAGAGAAAAGCTTGGTCCGAGCATTGCCGGCCGAAAAAAGCGTTGCTGGCTGGATTGAGCAAGCCAAAGCGTTACCCCAAAAAGTAACCCATTAACCTGGGAGCTTTGCCCTCCACCAGTTGACCTGGAATTGACATGACGTCACCATGAGGCCGCCTATGAAAAGCGGCCTCTTTTTATTTTTTCTATTTGTTGCAAGCCTTCCGCAACCGAGTTTGGGTCAAACGTCTGAACTCGAGCTGTCGCCCTGCCATTTGGCCGGTAGTCTAGGAACACGACGCATCACCGCAGAATGCGGCACACTGACGGTGCCGGAAAACTCCGCGGAACCCAACGGCACAACCATCGAGCTCTTTGTGGCCCGCGTTCCTGCCCGGGCCAAGAGCCCTGAAGCTGATCCAGTCACCTTTATTTCGGGTGGCCCTGGCCAAGCATCTACCACCAGCTTTGCTGACTATTCCTTTGCCTTTCAGCGGCTTTTGTTTGAGCGAGACATCATCCTGGTTGACCAACGGGGCACTGGAAAGTCAAACGCACTAGACTGCGAGGAAGATTCCAGCATCGAGGAATACAGCGCCCAGGCCGCCAGGGACTACGCAGAAAAATGCTTAAGCGAATTGCCCGGTGACCCTCGGTATTACACCACCAGCGTTGCCGTCCAAGACTTAGATCGTGTCAGGAAAGCACTGGGTATTGAGCAGCTCAATTTATACGGCATCTCTTACGGGACACGGGTAGCACTCCACTACTTGAAGACATTCCCGGAGCACACCAGAACCGTGATCATCGATGGCGTCGTGGCACCAGACCTCACCCTAGGACCGGGTATTGCTTTAGATGCACAAAGTGCCATGGACGCTTTGTTCCAACGTTGTGACGAGGATGAGGTATGTAACAAACGTTTTGGATCCCTAAACCAAAAGTTTTCAAGCATAAGATCGCGCCTTGCCCAAGACAGTTTGATGCTGGATGTACCCGACCCAAAGAGTGGAGAAATGGATTCCATCCAGTTTGGCGCCGACGAGTTCGGCTTAGCAATGCGTCTGCTGAGCTACTCTCCGGAAACGGTTGCATTAATCCCATTGCTGCTGGACGAGGCGTTCACAAACGATAACTTTATCCCCTTAGCAGCCCAGGCCATGATGGTAGGCCGAAGTTTGTCAGACACCATCAGCAGTGGAATGCACAATGCCGTGGTGTGTTCGGAAGATGTGCCCTACTACGACGATGACACCATTCCTCGTGATGAGATCCGCGCAACTTATTTGGGCCTGGCCACGGTGGATAGTCTTGTCAGCACCTGCAGTGTTTGGCCAAAGGGTGTAGTTGATGAAAACTTAAAAGATGTGCTGGTCAGCGATAAGCCGGTGTTGTTGTTGTCCGGAGAAGCCGATCCGGTAACACCACCCAAATACGCAGAGCAAACCGCAGCATCCTTAAGCAATCACCGACATGTTGTTGGCCCTCATCAAGGTCATGGCATGGCCGGTGTAGGTTGCTTACCAAGACTCATGTCGGACTTTATTAGTCTGGGTTCATTTGAGGAGTGGGACGACAGCTGTGTCGCAGAGACAGAACCTGCACCCTTTTTCACCAGTTTCAGTGGGCCGGAGCCTTAGATGATTGTTGTTGAAGACATTCACAAGTCCTTTGGCAAAGTGCACGCCATAAGTGGTGTCTCGTTTACCGCAAAGGATGGACAAGTCACAGGATTGTTAGGGCCCAATGGGGCAGGTAAATCCACAACGCTACGAGTTTTGTATACCTTGATGCGGCCCGACCAAGGACGCGCCATGGTGGACAGCCTGGATGTGGTGCAGCAAGCCCGTGAGGTTCGCGACAAAATTGGTGTACTGCCTCATTCAGCGGGACTCTATCCACGGTTATCCGCCCGAGAAAATATCGAGTTTTTTGGCCGATTGAATGGACTCAAAGGAAACCGCCTGAAACAACGGGTAGATTTTGTCATCGATATGCTGGATATCGGCGACTTTGCGGATCGCAGAACCAAGGGTTTTTCGCAAGGACAACGAACCAAAGTAGCTCTAGCTCGGGCCATGGTTCATGGACCCAAAAATGTTCTATTAGATGAACCCACCAACGGCTTGGACGTGATGGCAACCCGCAGTCTGCGAGAACTTATTCGTCGATTGAGCTCTGAAAAAATGTGCGTGCTTTTTTCATCCCACGTGATGCAGGAAGTGGCAGCCTTGTGTGACGAAATTGTCATCATTGGCAGCGGCAAGGTGGTGGCGTCCGGTACACCAGGACAAATTAGATCTCGAACCGGCAAAGAAAACCTAGAGGATGCATTCGTCAAAGCCATCGGCAGCGAAGAGGGCTTACTGTGAACGGAATCCTCACGGTTTTTAAAAAGGAGTTCATCGATAACCTGCGAGATCGACGTACCTTATTATCAGCACTCATTTTCGGACCTTTGTTCGGCCCACTTATTTTTGCCTTTGTCATTAGCTTCACCTTAAAGCAAGCCATTTCTGAACCCGATAAGGTGATTGAACTGCCTGTGATTGGTGCTGAACTGGCTCCCAACCTGGTTCAATTCCTAAAACAAAATAATGTGGATGTGATAGACCCACCTGCGGATCCCGAGTACGCCGTTAAGGAAAGACTGTACGATGTGATCATCGAGATCCCAGAGGACTTTGGCGCCAAACTTAAAGTCGGCGAGCCCGCGGCACTGAGATTGATCTCAGATCAATCCAATCGAAACGCGTCTAAAAGCCAGGGCCGTATCCGTAGTCTAATCAATGGCTATAACAGAAAGATTGGCTTACTGCGGTTACAGGTGCGAGGCATTAACCCCTCTGTTGTAAACCCAATCGTTATTGAAGATGTGGATTTGTCCACACCGGTTGGGCGTTCTCTCATCCTCCTTGGCATGGTGACGTACTTTTTGTTTTTTGCCACCTTAATGGGTGGCATGTATTTGGCCATCGATGCCACAGCCGGTGAGCGAGAACGTGGTTCACTTGAGCCCCTACTCACACTACCCGTCTCTAGAGCCAACATCATGTTTGGCAAATTGTCCGCCACCTGTGTATTCATGATGATGTCTTTGGCACTCACTTTGATCGCTTTTTTTGTAAGCCTTCGATTTATCCCATTAGAACAACTAGGTATGAGTGCAAATACCGATATGTCTGTGGGCATTAAGATCTTCTTCGTGATGTTGCCTTTTGTGGTTTTCGGCGCGGGTCTCTTGACTCTAGTGGCAAGCTTTACCAAGAGTTATAAAGAAGCCCAAAGCTATTTGTCACTGGTATTACTGGTACCCACCCTACCCATCATGGTGGCGGCCATTATGTTACTGAAACCGACCTTGGCATTGATGACAGTGCCATCCTTAAGTCAGCATTTGGTGATTACTGAGCTCATGAAGGGTGAGCCGTTGAGCATGGAATTTACTTTGGTTTCCGTCGCCTGCACCCTTGCCGTAGGTTTGTTGCTTAGTTTTGCCGCCGCCCGATTGTATGGTCGCGAAGGGATACTGGGCTAAAAATACCTCCACCTGCAATTTTGGCCAATTAACCACCACATTCGGACAGAGTCACCCCACCCTATATTCGCCCGTTTGCCTGTGAGCTATATGAATACCTGGTTTTTAGGAATTGGTGTTCATTATGAAACAAAGATTATTACTTTGTATTCTGGCGTGTCTCTTGTCTACAGGTGCATTAGCGGGCGATGAGGAGAGAGTCGATATGGCAAAGTTTGATGCCAAAGGCAACCTCATCACCCCCGATGACTTAGACCAATGGGTATTTATCGGTAGTTCTTTGGGGATGGGATACTCTCAGGAAAATTTTGATCCTGATTCCCCAGGCATGTTTCAGATAGTTCGTATGGAACCCAATGCATATCGCGCATTTCAAAAATCCGGCAAGTTTATTGACGGCACCATGTTGTCCTTACACTTTTACGGTTCTCAAAACGAAATCTCCATTGCCAGGGCAGGCTTTACCATGGAAGGGTTGCACTTCGCGGAGATTCACTACAAGGACAGCCAGCGTTTTCCCGATGGGTTTAACTTTTACAATCTGGAGAATGAGGCAAAAAAAGCGACGGAAATTCCCATTCCCAATGAGTGTATCGAGTGTCACAAGAGAGACGGCGCTTATGATTCGGTATTTGTGCAATTTTATCCCACGATTCACGAATATCTACCTGAACCGGTGATGGAAAAACTCAACGCTATGAAGGTAGCCAAACACCATTGAGCTAAGATAAGCAACATGACTCGAATCATCGCTGCGTTAGCTTATCCAGGTTTGCAGCTGCTGGATATTGCTGGTCCTTTGGAGACCTTCAATCTCGCTGCACAACAATTGATCGAGGACGGGGATAAGCGAACTAAGGACTATGAAGTTGTCGTGATCGCGAAGGAAACAGGTCCAGTCAACTCGATGTCGGGTCTGTGTATCAAGGCAGACCGAACCTTGGACGACGACCTAGGTGACGTGGACACCCTATTGGTGCCGGGTGCACTGACTGGAGATGCGTCCTTTTTTGAGGATCAGGATTACTTAGCATTTGTAAAACGAGCCCATAGTCAGGTTCGGCGACTTTGTTCTGTGTGTTCCGGGGCATTGTTGCTGGGTGCAGCAGGTATCTTAGATGGGCGACGGGCCACCACACACTGGATGGATGCCCGTGAACTACAAACCCGGTTTCCAAAGGTTAAAGTGGAAGCGGATCAAATCTTTGTTCAAGACGGCCGGATTTACAGTTCCGGGGGTATTACCGCCGGCATCGATCTTGCTCTTGCATTAGTAGAGCAGGACCACTCACGAAGACTCGCGTTGAAAGTTGCTAAGCGCCTGTTGGTATTCCTAAAACGGCCTGGGGATCAGCTGCAGTTCAACGCGTTCTTAGAAGCGCAGGTCAAACCCAGTCGCTTTGACGAACTGTTGGACTGGTTAGTCGATAACTTACATCGAAACATAGACACAAAAACCTTGGCTGACAAAGCGTGTATGAGTGATCGCTCCTTTCGCCGGCATTTCGAGGCTGAGTACGGCGTACCGGTGAAACGATATGTGGCACGAGCTCGGATTGTCAAAGCACAAACTCTACTGGAATCTACCAGCACTCCCATTGCTAAGATCGCCACACAATGTGGGTTCAAATCCGCAGACGCCATGCGTTACGCCTTTGTCTCCGAATTGGACGTGACACCTTCCGATTACCGTCTTAGGTTTGCCTAAGACCTGTTTTCGTAAGAACTCTGCTACTCTCAAGCCTCCAAAGCTATGCCAATAACCCATGAAACTAAAGGTCATGAGTTTCAACGCCTGGGGAGCGGGCGCTAACGAAGCGAAGTCTATAGACGATACCGTCGCGGTACTAAGCCAACTTGATGCAGACATCATTGGACTGCAGGAACATCGAATTTTATGCCCACGCTACCCTGGATTCGATACAAGTACGTTGGGACCTGGTCGGGCCCAAGCGCTTGCCCATGAATTGGGCTATCACGTGTATTTACAAGACCAAGTTCACGAAGCACTTTGGGCCAACGCAATCTTGAGTCGTTACCCCATTTTGTCTGCTGCAGCCAACGATCTTGGCGTGGTCATCCAAATAGAGGAGCAACGGGTTGGTGTGTTTAACATTCATCCCGCCGACGCACCTTATCAGCCTTATCAGGCTCTGGGCGTTGACTACAGTGGTTGGCCAAGGCTAGAGGATGAACAAACTCTGATTGACGCGGCTCAACAAGCAAGAGGTTTTGCTATGGATAGGTTGCTGGTTGAAATTGCGGCGACGCCGAATTTGGACGCCGTGTTTGTCACCGCCGATCTTAACGAGCCTTCCCATCTCGACTGGACGGAGCGCGCCGCGGAACTTGATCGCCACCCCCTCAAAGTAGCCTTTCCCACTACACAGAAATTCGAATACGCGGGCTTTGTCGATGCCTATCGCCATTTGTTTCCCGATGAGGTGACTCATCCGGGATTTACTTGGTCCCCCAAACTCCGAGAAGAGGACGCCTTGGGACATCCTGACCGAATAGATTATGTTTTTGTAAAAGGGGATGACACTACAATTGATTCGGTGATGGTCGCGGGGGAAGCTTCTCCTCACGCTGACATTTCATTTGATGGTTGGCCATCCGATCATCGTGCTGTACTTGCAACCGTTGCGCTATAGCCTCGCAATGAGGGACTGCTGTCGTCGTGGGGTTGATTGCAATGAACAGACGGCCTTTCCCGATACAAAAACTTCATACCTGATCTACAGTAATGAAACGAGAGTGGATCTGGTTGTGTGCCGGCTAAATTAGGCACAAATATGGGAACACTATTTAGAACTCGGGGTTTAGATCGGCCAGATACTGGATCAAGCTCTCATAGTCGTGATTGTCGGCGGCCTTAATTGCTGAAATGTAATTTTGCCGCTCAATAGAATCTGGATCTCGGAGATCCTCGTTTGTGTTGGTCCAAACTAATGCGCTTTTTTTTAGACGACGCAAAGCGACTGCATCGGCTACTAATCGACTCCAACGCCCATTACCGTTATTGAAAGGATGAATCCACACAGCGCGATGATGAGTTCTTGCCAGCAACTCTATTTCGCCAATGTCGCATTCTGGACTAAGCCAATAGGAAAGATCTTCCTGAAGCTGTCGGAAGCAAGGTTGAATCTGGTGGGGCGGGACGCCGATATTTTTCTTTTCTTTACGCCACTGTCCAGCCCATGACCAAACTTCTTTGAACATTTCCTCGTGGAGTCGTCGCCAAAACGCCACGCTGCAAACATCCATTCTGGTTCGGCGCATCCATTTAGCTGCCGCCGAGATGCCTAGCAATTCTGCTTGATTTATTTCGATGTCCGTCGGTGTTGGAGATCCGCCTAACAGCAAACCCGAATGATCGTGAACTGTGACATCATTTGTCATATTTTGGATCCCACAGCGCCTTATTGGTTAGTGCCTCGCTGTAGGAAGATGCTGATGTAACAGCAGTTATGAATTTTTCCCCTTCAACACCTTCTGCTTCAAGACTCATTGACGCGTTCGCCTTTGATAAATCCGAGTGGGCTTTGTTTTTTGCTTGGTTTCGTATTGTGTTTTCAATTGTTGTTTTGGGAACCAACGCATAAACGAACTCACACTCAAGTACCGCCGCTGCTCTATGGAGCTGTTTCAAGGTGATTCCAAGATTCGTCTCTCGCTCTTCGAGACTGTAGATCGCAGCGCGTGAAACTCCGAGTCGATGTGCGAGCTGTTTGGCACTCATACCTAGTGCCTGGCGTATTGTTTTGACCCACCCACCCCTGGGTTGTGGCATTGGGATCATTTTAGCGTTGTGTAGCGAGTCGAAGTATTGGTCCAATCGAGTCACTTCAAGGCGGCGCATTTGTGTTGATTTCTTGGGCATCCGTCACCTCCAGTCTTAACTATAATTATACAATATGAAACAAAATGTATAATAATACATATAAAAAATGAACTAGATTGTCAAATTATAAGTTGACACTTTTCCTATTAGCCTAAACACTATATATTAAATTGTGAGATTTCATAGCCTTTTTTTGCATTGGGTTCAGAGGGTTAGCGAAATACCGGAAAGGCGTAAATTTCGTACCTCAATATACTTAAGGGGTGGGAGTGGGTAAGGCCAAAGACCAGGGGCGGTTTGCGGGCGCC
>JBCCFQ010000116.1:0-8244 GCA_039029655.1 Pseudomonadota bacterium
CAGTAGCAGAGACACCAAATTTGAGGTAAAACTACTGGAGCTGATTGTCACAGAAAAAAACTGTCCAGTGCCGCCCTTTTCGGAATACATTGCGAGGATCATCAGGAAAGGCTCTCATTCATTCCACATATAATTCCGACAAGTTTTGGTCATCGGGTTTAAATTATTACGACACAATGGCTCACCAACGACCCTATCCCGGGCTGAATATTTTCGGAAACATGTTGGAAGCAGTGCGAGGGATTTTGAAGCCAGAACAAGAATATTCTTCACATGTTGATGCCAAGATCATGCGGCACCGACGCTGTTTTCACCTTTCTGAAGCGAACTGATGTGTTTGACAACCTTCTTAACGGGCTTGCTCTTAAGCAGCTTCTTGGCGTTTCTAGATTTCAGTGGCCCTTGTATAAGCTCATATAGGGTTTGCAAGTGATAAGCCTCAATGCGTTCCTCTTTAGTGATCGCATTTGTTAGCATCTCTGCAAGGCTCTGTTTTTGAGACTCATTTGCTTCAGCGGCAAGCGCGCCAAGTTCAATGATATTTGACGCCAGTTCGGATTCTTTTTCTCTTGTCAGGAACTTCAGAAACAAATCGTATTGGTCTGAGAATGCAGCGCATCGGGCAAAGGGTCGTGCTAGGCTTGAATCGATCGTTTTCGGTAAGTCTTCCACTGGAACGCTCAAACCGTCGGCGATATCCTTTAGGTGAACCCGCTCGGCGAGGCTAATCACGGCAAGCCGTGTGGTCGAGGCCTTCTCTTTGCGGATTTTTTTGATAGCGTACTTTCGGTTTAATTTTCCTTTCTCGATTTTGTCCAGAAGCGACTGTAGGTCTTCTTTCGCGCTCTCTGCACCGGGGAACTTGGCCAGCAGGTTTTTTGCGGCATCCGCGACTTTACCGGAACGATCTTTCAAACACAGTTTAAGAAAGTCCTGATCCTCGATTGTCAAACCTATAGCAAAGGTTTCAATATACTTGACCCGTCTAGCTGCTGGCGCCCTAGCAAAGTCTTGCCGTAACTTATCTCGAGCCAAGGTTGCATCTTTTTTCCTCTCACTGGCTAAGAACGCGATTTGTTCGTTTTGGGTGGCGAGCTCCCAGTCATCCCAGCTTAAGTTTTCCTGTTGCGAATCAGACTCTGGAGAAAGGACTTGAGCGTGCCAGTGTTCGTAGGTGCCTTTGTCGGTGCCTGCGCAGGTTAAATAGTCGTTCACTCGATCGAGATCGAAAGGGTGAGGTCTGATATTCGATTTAAATAGCTGTTGTTTGACGTCTTCACAAAAGACCTCCCAAGCCGCCCCTTGTCGACCTTTGTCGCTGCCGAATCGAACGAAGAGTAATCGCAGCGGTTCAGCCATGATTTGTCTGTGATCTACAGGGAATGATAGGGGCACAGTGTCTAGGTCTGTTTTGACGTTCGTGTTTGCGAGATTCACACGACTGGCAGTGAGCCCAATTGTGTTCAATGTGATTTGTCTACGCTCGCTGTCGGAGAGATCATTGTTATTGGATGCGATATTGTGCCCGCCCTTGGATAACCCCAACAATAGTGCCTTTTCGAAAACGTCAATGTCGTCCACTGGCTCAGAACTCATCGCGTTCCACTCCAAAACCCTAAATCCGTTTCGGCACAAAGAAGCTGCCCGCGCCAACCATCCCAACTCACGGTGGCATGCGAAATCTTGGCCGTAGACAGCGCAATTAGGGAATCTATTTGCGGTGCATTAAGCGGCAGACTTGTGTTGCCTTCGGTCACCCAGGCGGATCCAGTATTGTCAATTTTCACTGAAGGTTCGCTTACTGTGAGTGGCCAAGAGCGCAGGAAAGGGTTTTTGACACAATAAGAAAGCCGTTCTTCTAAGGCAATGTGCAGGCTAGTACCACCGGTCACGGATGCTTGCTTATCAGTGGGTTTATGATCTGTGAGGATGGCACGCATGGGCGTTGCCGATGGAAAAAAGTGTGCTTTGCCAGTTAGTACTTCACCCGGGCTGAATGGCTGGGAGACCCGTCCCATTGAGACTGGCGAATAGTCGATGAGTACCGCGAATCGATGAGGGGATACCACTCGCCACAGCCAGGTTTCCATTCTCTGCAAGCCATCCGACTGAACGTGATCCAGGCAAGCGACTACTT
This sequence comes from Pseudomonadota bacterium, assembly GCA_039029655.1. Classification (GTDB taxonomy): domain Bacteria; phylum Pseudomonadota; class Gammaproteobacteria; order Steroidobacterales; family JBCCFQ01; genus JBCCFQ01. Next base: position 2,138 of record JBCCFQ010000116.1, read on the forward strand.
TCCAGGGTCCGTCAAGGGTTTCCTTGGCCTTTAGTGAAAGTAATTCATCACGGCTTATTGTCCAACCGGCGAGTCGTCGAACGTCCTGCCGGAGATCTCCCGGGAGTTGATCCTGTCGTTGATATGCGCACGACTGAAGATAGAGGTTGCTTAAGTACTGATAGACATATCGAGATCGAGTCGCTTCCGGTATGGAGTATAGTTCACCAGGTAAGGCCTCTAATTGCGACGCCAGACCAGGCGCCTTTGCGTCCACAAGTCTCTTGGCCGCGTTTTGACATCTCTTAGTACAGTCTTGCAAAAAGGACAAAAGGCCATTGTCATAAACATCAATCAGCCACTGGTGAAAATCCTCAATACCATCGCTAATGGCGGCTTCACGCTTTTGTCTGTTCTTTTCCTTTGCTTTTTCGGCCCGGGCTATTGCCTTGGGGTCCTTGGGTTTCTCTTTTTCCTTAAGGGCGGCTGTTATGGACCCGCTTGGTTTTTTCGTCTCCGTCGTGTTTGTGGTTGCAGACTTTCGACGGCGTCCTGCCCAGGTTTCGACCCAGTCCGGGATTTCTCCAAGACCAAAGCCGCTGGCATCATTGTGATAACGCCACATCAGCGCTATGGCATGTTTGCAAGGGAATTTTCGACTGGGGCAGGAACACTTGTATCCCAGATCTGCGACTTCGACACAAGTACGATAAGGCGTCGATCCAGAGCCCTGACACTCGCCCCAAATAAACGTTTTTTCAGCGTTAATTGCAGATAGCGGCCATTTCGTCGCCGAAAGCAACTTTTTTGCTGCGTTGAGGGACGCTTGATCTGGTGCGATCGCCTCTATCTTCTCCAGCGTAATCAACAGCGGGCAACCTCGGTCCTTGAAACGACTCTATTGTATAAATGGACGAAGCTCTTAAGAAGATGTTTTTAAATTAAAACGCAAAAAAATTTGTACCGTCTGCAAGGAATCATCGGCAGCGCGTACGCAGAGTGAGCCTCGCAGTCAGTTTTGCTTCATCAGCAAGTCGGAACATATAGCTTCAATTTTCTCCACCAATCGTTGATTGTTACTTGAGTCCAGCCCGTGGGAATGGGGGGCAGCAAACCTCTGCTGATCATTGTCATAGTATTTGCCTGTGGCATCGGCAAACTCATCGCTCAAGGCGCCTCGTACCAAAATGTCAGCACCAACACTAAGGTCGTTGCCTTGCATGCCGTAAGCTTCTTTAACCATTTTGCTACCCAGGAAGGAAGCGGGATTAACCGCTACCACCACGGGACCGTTAGGTCCTAGTGAACGTGCAAGGTGGAAAGACCACATGGTAATTGCCAGTTTGCTTTGGGCGTACGCTTGGTTGTCATCCAATGGGACTGTGCCGACCAAAGCCTCTAGATTCACGGGTGCTTGGGCAGCAGACGACAGATTGATAACACGGCCCTGAGACGGAATCGCAGGAAGCAATAACTTGGTCAATAAATAGGGTGCCACCGTATTTACAATAAATCGAACATCCAACCCCTCATTTGTTCTCGGATTATTGGTCTTAAACACGCCCGCATTGTTGATGACAACGTCCAGCTTTGTATGTGTTTCTAAAATGGCATTTGCCATTGCCTTGACCTCATCGAGTTTCGATAGGTCTGCCCGGTAAGTCGCCACCGTGCCCCTTGCAACTTTCTTAAGTTCCCCACTGGTACGCGTCAACTTGGAATCGGAGCGTCCATGGATGAGGAGGTTGTGACCCTTGGCCGCCAAAAGCTTCGCGGTTTCGAGTCCTATGCCGTCGGTGGCTCCCGTAATCAAAATGGTCTTTTCCATGGGTCTTAAAGTCCGTAAATTGAGTGGACTGAGACTCTATTACACTTTGCTAACTAGCAAAATGACCTCCCAAAGAGTACAGAATTCGGTTTTTGAATATAATGGGAGCCTTTTCCGGGAATTCAGAGGTCATTACTTTGGATACAGATGCCATACGCCTTTTTGTCGCGGCCGCAGAGCTTCTGAACATCAGTGCCGCAGGTCGTCAACTTGGGTTGGCGCCGGCAGTGGCCAGTGCCCGACTCTCAAAGCTGGAAAAAGAAGTGGGGGCCGATCTGTTGCATCGTTCCACGCGGAAGGTTTCCTTGTCCCTTGAGGGTGCTGAGTTTCTTCCCTTTGCGAGAGAGATCCTGGCGCAAGAGGATGCTGCCCTTACCGCATTGGGGCATGGAAGCACGGATGTCACGGGCACTTTACGGTTTGCAGCCTCCAGTTCATTTGCCCAAATGTACGTGGCACCCGTGTTGCCTGAATTCTTATCAAAGTATCCCGGTGTAAATTTGGACTTGAAGCTATCGGATCTTCAGATGAATCTTATTGAAGGTGGGTTTGATCTAGCATTACGTGTATATCCCATCGAAGACAGTGGTCTTCGTGCCAGAAAACTAGCAGTTGATAAGCGAGTGCTATGTGCCTCACCTGATTATCTTGCGAACCATGGAAAACCCCATCATCCTGATGATCTTAAGACCCATCAAATGGTCGTGTTTGACGGCCCACCAAAAAAACTCAGAGGTTCCAGCGATGATGCCGGTCATACATTTCCGCCGGCGGGCGCAAAGAAACGAGTTGTTTGTGACGATGGCGCCAGTATGAGGATCGCAACAAAGGCGGGCGCAGGAATTTCCATGAATTCTCTTTGGAGTATTTTTAAGGACTTCGAAGAAGGACGGTTAGTACGTGTTTTGCCCGAGTATCAAGTCGCTGACGATTCTGGGATCTGGCTTGTTTATCCAAAGTCCAACGTCTTGACCGCAAAGGTCAGAGTGTTTATTGATTTTTTGTTGCAAAAAATCGGTGACCCCCCTGTTTGGGAACGTTGACAGAGAAGACTATATACAAAAAGCGAAAACTGATTCTTTGGATTCGTAATTTATTCTTTGTAGGGTAACTACTATCTTCGCTCAAAGTATTTCCCTTGGAGCAAGTCCCATGAAAGCAATGATCCTCAACGAATATGGTGAGTCCGCCCAGTTCGAGTCAGCTGAGCTAGCGAAGCCGGCCTTGAAGCCTGGTCATGTATTGGTGCGAATCGCCGCAACCAGTGTAAACACCGTGGACACCATGATTCGCCGCATGGGGCAAGAAGATCTGCCGTTGTCACCAGATTTGCCCGCGGTGCTAGGCATGGACTTTGCAGGCACAGTGGAAGCTGTCGCAGACGATGTGGTGGATTACTCCCAAGGAGATCAGGTGTTTGGATGCGCTGGCGGTCTTGCAGACCTGCAAGGAGCCCTGGCGGAGTACATTCTGGCCGATGCCAATTTGATTGGGCCTAAGCCCGCCAACTTGTCCATGAGGGAAGCGGCTGCGCTGCCGCTGGTGGGTATCACCGCATACGAAGGTCTCCAGCGTGCAGGTGTTGGGGTAGGTCAAAAGGTGCTGGTACACGGTGGCGCTGGCGGAGTGGGACACGTGGCCGTGCAGTTGTCCAAGCATTTTGGCGCCGAAGTGTATGCCACCGGAAGCGGCGACAAGGCACTCGACATTATCGAAAGTTACGGCGCTAAGGCCATCGACTACAAAACTGAGACTGTGGCGGACTATGTGGGTAACCACACGGATGGCCAGGGTTTCAATGTGGTATTTGACTCCGTTGGTGGCGTCAACATGACCAATTCATTCGAAGCGGCAGCGTTAAATGGTGAAGTTACAACAACGGTTGCCATGTTGGATTTGGACTTGTCTCCCGCACACTTCAAGGGTTTGTCGATACATGTCGTCTTCATGCTGATCCCGATGCTTTATAACCAAAAGAGAGAGCAGCACAGTCAAATACTCAAGGACTTGAGCCAAATCGTTGAATCAGGTGCACTCAACCCCTTGCTTGATGATAAGCAATTCAATCTGGACCAGGTGGGCGAGGCCTATGGCCGGCTAGCCAGCGGCCAGGCCATTGGTAAGGTTGTGGTAGAAATCTAAGTGTTCAAGTTTCTAAAACTGTTCCACGTTTATTTGACTTGTCTGTACGCCCAACGTCAGCAATTCATCGGTTATAGACGATAGAAACTGCGGTGGACCGCACAGGTAGTAGTCTGCATCTGGGTTAGGGATTGTTTCGCGAAGCAACGTTTGATTGATTCGACCCTGGTGATCGTAGTCTGTGTGTAGCTGGTCACTGGGCAGCGGATTGCTATAAGCCACCCGAATGGTCACATTGGAATGCATCTTTGCAATCCCTTGGACTTCCTCCGCCAAGGGATGGTGTTCACCATCTTTCGCACCGTGGATAAAAAAGATGGGGCGTTGGGAAGGAGACTGAGTCAGTCCACTGAGCATACTCAACATGGGCGTCACCCCCACACCTGCGCTCAACAACACCACGGGTCGATCATTCTGTTCCACCACAAAGTTCCCTGCGGGTGGACGGGCCGTTAGTCTCGCGCCCACTTCAATGGTGTCATGCATGTGTCGAGACACAAGGCCTTGATCCTCACGTTTAACGCTGATTCTGTAACAGCCTTGCCCTGGTCCTATGGAGAGCGAATAGGTGCGGCTTACGGGTTGTGGAAGACTTTCTATATCGAATTCCAACGGCAAGTGTTGGCCTGCTTGAAAATCTGGTAACTCGCTACCGTCGCTGGTCTTGAAATAGAATGAAGTCACGTCTGTCGACTCTTTCACCTTGTTAAAGACCACAAGTTCCAGAGTCTCTTCGTGGGGAAGAGAAAAACGCAATGGCAGAGAATTTTTGAGTTCCACAACAGCGTCGACATCTATTGCGACCAGGCGTTGAGCACCCGCATGCCTAGCAACCTCCGGGGAGTCCCAATCAATAGTGGCGTGACCGGTGATTTGCAACAAACTGCCGTTCCCAAAGTCCATAAACAACAGGCCAACACGGGAGTCCATTGATAGATTGCCAATGGTGTTGAAGAAATTGTTTCCAGAGTAATCAGGAAACACTAGGCGGGTTGGACTTTTGACCTCTACAAACCCTTTTGGTCCACCTCTATGTGATGCATCCAATCCGTTGCCGGCTTTAGATGTGTTGCCTCGATAACCACTTCCGATAAAAAAAGTGTCGGACCTTTGAATCCATTGCTGCATAGATTCGGTTAATACTGTGGAATTAGTACAGCCTCTCGGGGTGGTATCAACTTGATACCACAGTCTTTCAGTGATGTATTGGGGACAGTTGCCAAAAGACTGACTGACTCTAAACTTGAGCTGTTTGTCGTCAGCCGCGATCACACTCCCATTGACCCGGTTTCTTCGTCGGCTATCTAGTTCGATTCCCAGTAATCCCAGGTCAACCCCGGGAAAAAACGCGTTTTCCAACGCATCTCCCGCTAACGGTTGGGCATTTAATCGCAGCTCGGTATCGGTAGGAGATTGAACAAAACCTGGTTCGCCAGTGAGCAAGGTGACCCATGGCCGTTGCTGCTCATCTCTGGCAGTTGCTACCAGAAACGGTAACTGTGCATAGAATTCCCGGTGCTGGTCAGGCATCCACGAACGAACAAATTTCCTGGCCCAGGGATCTACCTTATCGAACACACCCAGGCGTTTTTGGACTTGCTGTTCTCCGGGGTGAAATGGCGATACTTCGGACATGTTCAGACCTTACGCCGCGATGAGTTCCAATCGAATGTTGCCCGGAATTCTGCACATCATGTGTTTGATATCGGTATGGCCCAGGGCCTCCGGCTCAAACTCGATGTCGGTGTCACCGCGATTGGCCAGTTCGCCGGCCAATGTCGTGAGTGCATCAAGACTCTCAACGCGCAAAGCTAAGTGGTGTAGTCCAATATTCTTGCGACGATCAAAAGGCGTTGCTGTGGCGGGATTTTCGGCCTGCCACAGGGTGATCATGAGATTTCCATCGCTCACGAAAACAGCTGGATAGTCAGGTACCTCCCCAACTTGTTCAAATCCTAGTGCTTCAAGAAAGAACAACTTGGCTGTGTTCAGATCTTGAACCGTCAACCCAATGTGATGGGCTCCTGAGGTTTTGGCTGTCATAGCAAAAGCTCCCTTGGCTTAGTTTTTGACTGACCATAGGAGTATTACTAATTCATTTATCTGAATAAATAGATTGAATATAATAAGATTACTGCAAAAAATGGAGTAATAATGG
>JBCCFQ010000117.1:0-8228 GCA_039029655.1 Pseudomonadota bacterium
TGACGCTAAACAAGGATTTTTTCTTGGGCTACAGCCCTGAAAGAATCAACCCAGGTGACAAGCAACACACCGTCACCACAATACTCAAAATAACATCGGGATCGACTCCCGAGGCTGCGGAATTCGTGGACAGTTTGTATCGAAAGATTGTTACCGCTGGCACTCACAAGGCCAGCAGTATACGAGTAGCCGAAGCGGCAAAAGTTATCGAAAACACCCAGCGTGACGTCAATATCGCTTTGATCAACGAATTGGCCGTGTTGTTTGACAAGTTAGATATCGATACCAATGATGTCTTGGCTGCAGCAGGGACAAAATGGAATTTCCTACCTTTTCGCCCAGGGTTGGTGGGCGGCCATTGTATTGGAGTGGATCCTTACTACCTGACCCACAAAGCACAGGCCATTGGTCACCATCCGGAAGTCATCTTGGCAGGACGACGGATGAATGACGAAATGGGTAGCTATGTCGCTGAGCGCGTCGTTAAAATGCTCACTCGCAGAAAAGTACACGTCGCGGACGCCAGAATACTTATTCTAGGTTTAGCGTTTAAGGAGAACTGTCCTGACCTTCGAAATTCCAAGATTATAGATGTGGTGCGCGAACTCAGTAGCTATCACGCTAGGGTCGACGTGTACGATCCATGGGTGGATCCGGCGGACGCTAAGCAGGAGTACGGTATCGAACTCGCGTCTAAACTTGAGGCGGGGACCTATTCAGCAGTACTTCTGGGCGTCGCACACAAAGAGTTCTTAGACATGGGAGGGGACCGCATCCGTGGACTGTGTCGCGACGGCGGAGTCGTATTCGATGTAAAATCCATCCTCGACAAACAATTCGTCGACGCACGACTTTAAATCCACCAGAGAGCAAAACAAAGATGCGCGTACTAGTAACTGGAACAGCGGGTTTCATCGGAAGTGCAGTAGCCATGGCTTTGCTCAAGAGAGGCGACGAGGTCATTGGCCTCGATAACCTGAACTCATACTACGATGTGCAGCTTAAGCTATCCCGATTGGAAAGACTGCGAAAGAACAGTAACTTCACCAACGTAGAAGATGACCTAGAAAACAAATCAGCCATTGAGCACCTGTTCCAGACATACAAGCCCGAACGAGTAGTCAATTTGGCCGCGCAAGCAGGAGTTCGGTACTCGTTAGAGAATCCTCATAGCTACGTGGATTCCAATGTCAGCGGTTTCCTCAATATCATAGAGAACTGTCGGCACCAGGGAATAGAGCACCTGGTCTATGCATCAACCAGTTCCGTATATGGCGCAAACACCAACATGCCGTTTTCCGTGCACGAGTCCACCGAGCATCAGGTTTCGCTCTATGCCGCGACCAAGAAAGCGAACGAAATGATGGCTCACACGTACAGTCACCTTTTCGAAATCCCCACCACTGGACTGCGGTTTTTTACTGTCTATGGACCTTGGGGACGTCCGGACATGGCGTTATTCAAGTTCACCAAGAAAATTCTCGCCGGTGATCCAATTGATGTGTTCAATCATGGCAATCACAAAAGAGATTTTACGTTCATTGATGATATTGTGTCTGGTGTGATCGGAACGCTAGACAGGCCAGCCGAAGCGAATTCTCAGTGGGATTCACAACAACCCGACTCCGCCACCAGTCTTGCGCCCTATAAGATTTACAACATCGGCAACGGCCGCCCGGTTGAATTACTTCAGTGTATCGAGCTACTGGAGGAAAGACTGGGCCGAACTACCGAGAAGAATATGTTGCCGATGCAGTTAGGGGACGTGCCGGAGACTCACGCAGATATCTCTGACTTACAGCGAGATGTCGGCTATAAACCAAACACCGACATCGCAGAAGGCATAGGTCGGTTTGTTGATTGGTATCTTGAATACTACGAACAAAAAGTCTAATGGCCGCAAAATTCTAAAGCACCCATATCGGGCAACCAAATTTCCGGTCGAATCCTAGCACCCCCACCCTCCACATATTGGAGAATTTCAGAATCATAGTCGCGCAGAACCTCAGCGGCATCGATTGCCCCTGAGTCTGCCGTAAGACGGAAATCCAGATTTTCCGGATCGATAAAGTCCGCACCAAGACTCACATAGTTCGACCCCAGTAGGCCCTCCCCCTCTAGTCGAATACCTCTCGCGCCACCAAACAAATTATTTGCCACGTGCACAATATTTGAGCTGTGATTTCGAACGAATATCGTTTGGTCTTGTTGGGAATAGAACGTATTGTGATAGATATGCAAATCACCGTCAGATTGGTTTTCTGCAGAGTAAGAGAGCATGGTTCTGTTTAAGGCGTTAAGACCTTGATGTAGGATATTCCCAACAACAAACCCGCTTCCGCCATTAGGCAAATCGATCAAGTAACTTGAGTTACCGCCACTCCGGTCGGCGAGAAAATTACCCAATATCGCGTTCGTTTTTGCGCGACTCTTTATTTGGTGCCCGACTTTCGCGCTATGACTAGTTGAACCAATTATTGTGAAGCTTTTGGAAACTCCGACATAGATGTTATGGGAATATCCGTCTCCGTAGCCGTTGTTGGCAAACTCTGAATGCCGAATCTCGATGCTACTGGCCGGCCGCTTGGCGGTCAAAAGTCCGTTCTCATTGTCACGAAAAACACTTTCCACAATAGTTAGGTTATTGCCTTCTAACCGTATCCCCGAACCGTTTCGATGGGTTGACCGGGCCCCGACAAGCTCTACGAATGCCACTGTGGTGTTATCTCCCTTAATGACCCAAATACCCTTGTCTTCGGCCGCGAGCGCCGCGCTCCGGACTATGGGCCGACCGCCTAAACCGCGGATTGTCAGATCATTCGCCCTCCAGATGGCCACGTCCGTGTACTCTGCGGCATCTATCACTATTGTGTCACCGTCTTTGGCAATAGCAGCGGCTTGGCTAGGCAAAATCAATTCCCGACCTGGCCCCACATGAAGGTAGCTATTGGGTAGTGGCAACGGTTTAGAAGCGTATTGCGGGGTTTCTCGATTACAGCGCATATGCTGCCTCGCCCCAGCAACTATTCCGTGGCTCTTTGCTAGGTCCTCCAATTGAAGCACGATATGCTTGCCCTCTGCGGATTCCACCTCGACGTGTTTGTACACGCGGATAAACGCATCTAACGTAAGTTTGTCGACGTTCAGATCCAGTCTCGCTCTCGCAACCATTAACAAACAGTCCGCCATCTCTTCGGACAGTTGACTGCAATCCTGTAATAGGTTCAAAACTTCTCTCGGGCGCTCCTGCAGTAATAGAGACTTCGCTAAAAGCGGATAAACACCAGAGACGGTAGCACCAGTCTCCAGCGCCTTGAGGGCAGCAGCCTCAGCGCGAACCGCGTCACCTGTGGAAAGAAGAACTTCTGCTAGCAGTTGGCGAAGCTCGCTGTTTTGAGGATAACTTTGGATACCCCTATTGATCATGGAGATGGCTAGACTGGTCTGTTTTTGGAGAATCAGAGTTCTCGCATTCTCAACGTAGCCCGCGACCGAATCAGGCGCGTCATTGCTGCAAGCTAAACCCAACAAAAGGGCTGCTACTAGGCCAATAAATTTGTATGGAGAAGTGACTGCCATCACAAGGTGACTCCGATCTCCTATGCTAGACTTGGTCATCCTACGATAGACGCGTAGCTCAGTGGTAGAGCGCTGCCGCAACACGGCAGAGGCCGGAGGTTCAATTCCTACCCGCGTCTACCACACGCACATGATTCCGCTGGTGATTAGACGACCGACACCAAAATACGTCTAGCTTTCTTGGGAGCGAAATACCGACTTGATTCGGTTAAGCAAAGGTAGGGAAAGAATAAAGTCTAAAGCATTGAACAGGGGCCGCGTCATAGGGTTTAACACGGGCAATCGATACCATCGACTGCGTATATGGCGGTAATCCAGTGCCAGCTTCACGCGTCCATCAATCAACTCATGAGTACAATCGCGAAGATTGAAGTACCGCTCTTTTCCTCCAATGATATCTCGATTTCGAGCCACCTCTGGCCCAGCCCATTTTCTACCATCAGCGGTCTGGCCACTCTTGGACTTCAGGTGAGAGTAGTCATGATTTTGATGAATTAGCGTTATGGATGGCGTTCCATCCACCATTCGCATGCCGAGCTGTCGCACTCGATAAATAAACCAACAGTCCCAGCCAGGTCGCCCCACACCAAAGGGAGGGATATCGAGTACCTTAGAATTCTTATCGAATATGAAATAGTCTGAACCAAGAGGCGGGTGCAAGACACCGATATCTGCTATGGTTTTTCGGAGGTTTTGTTCGTAATCAGAATCGCTAAAGTCCCACAATTCTGTAATATCAACATCCCATCGTTGGCCCGCTATTACCGCTTTATTGAAATCCACATCCTTGATAGAAGATAGCAGATCGTCAAACAGCACAATGTCAGCGTTGACGTAACAGAGAGTTTGGAATCGCGAGCTCTCAGCGACTTTGGAAAAGGCGGACTGCAAAATAGGAGTACCAAACTCATTCCGCTGAATGTCACCGATCCAGCGAACACCATACTCTTTAGCCACTTGCTCTACACCAGGATCGTCGCCACACAACACTATCTCGCAGCCTGGATTGAGCTTGGTCCAGCTGGCCACAGCATTGCGTTGGATAACCTCTGTGTGACCCCCGTCAAAGCCCTTTGGTATGGTAAAGATCGTAAGCAATTGGCTAGTCCCTATCTAGGCCCGTAAAGTTTAGGCAAAAACAGCCGACTGGACCAGAACCAACTTCTCATTTACGAAAAGCAGACCTAACCCGAGTCAGCAGGGTCTGCTATGGCTGTACGATCTCTACACTGTCAAACACAGCGGTTGTCAACACGCCGTCGTTGTGGCTGGTTACCGCCAGTCCCACGAACAATGTCGAGTTCATCGAAATCGTAATCTGACCAACCTGAGTCCAACTCACACCATCTTCTGACTCGTAACCCGTAAACACGTCACCCGCGCGAACCAATCGGACCCAGTGTGGAACGACTGAACGACCACCCGTGTCATCACTTTGAGAACTCGCCCCTGGAGTGACCCGTCTCTGGAAGGTAAGGCCACGACGCGGCGTCGCGAACATGGATGCATGACGCGAATTATCATCCAGCGTTTCACGCATCATCACGCCAGCTTTAGCCCAAACGTAGGTATTAACAAGACTGTCCACCCGCGCAATGATTTCACCATCTCCATCCAGCGGTTGATACGCAAAATGGAATTCATCAGCTGTATTCCAGATATCACTTCCTGATGCTTCGATGGTGAACGTACCAGTGTCCTCAGTAAACGATCCCGCTGCCGCCACGGCACCTATGTCCTGACTCTGCCAGGTGGAGGGGCCCAATGTACTCACTACTGCCGGGATCGACTGCGCTGACTCATTACCTTCGTTGTCCACCGCCGATACCGTGTAACTGTAAGATGTATCAGAACTCAGACCACCGTCGTTATAGCCAGTCGTTGTTGATGTACCGATTGGTGTGGAACTTCCATCTCGATAAATGTTGTAGCTTGCAACACCACTACCACTATCCGTCGATGCATCCCAACTAAGACTGATCGTCGTTGCACCAGTACCACTGCCAGAAACATTCTGCGGAACACTCGGTGGATCCGTGTCAGGACCCGATGAAACCACCAAATCGACAGCTGAACCAACCGGGACCTGAGTACCACCCGTTGGATTTTGACTAATGACCTCGCCAGCTGGCGCACTACTTTGCTGAGTCGTCACCGTACCAACCACAAGATTGGCCGCCACAATGTTCGACTCAGCTGTCGCTTGAGCTTGACCTACTACGTCCGGAACAGAAACCGGTGCAGCACCTGATGACACTACCAAATCCACTGCGGTACCTAGTACAACCACTGTACCCGCCGTCGGATCCTGACTGATCACCTCACCTGCAGGCACTGCCGGATCAGTCTGGGTCGTCACTGTACCAACCACCAAACCAGCACCTGTAATCGTCGACTCAGCCGTCGCCTGATCTAAACCAACAACATCTGGTGTCGCAGTCGTTGGTTCTGGACTCGTCGTTGCGTTCGCCGCAGCTGACTGCAAAGATTCATTCAACGGGGTCGCCCCATCAAAGGCAGATACTGTGTAGGTATAACTAGTATTCGGCGTTAAACCACCATCCGTGTAGCTTGTCCCAGACACCGTTGCTATTGGGCTACCGCCACCGTCTCTAAATATGTTGTAACCCGATACACCGCTCTCCGAATCCGTTGACGCATTCCAGCTCAAACCAATCTGAGTATGATCAATCGTGGTCGCTACTAGATTCTGCGGAACACTCGGAGGGGTCGTGTCTGGTGGCGGTGGTGTACCCGGAATGATACTGACATTATCGAACTCTGCTGTAGTTAGCACACCATCGTTATGACTGGTTACCGCCAGTCCCACGAACAATGTCGAGTTCATCGAAATCGTAATCTGACCAACCTGAGTCCAACTCACACCATCTTCCGACTCGTAACCCGTGAACACATCACCTTCACGAACCAGCCGGACCCAATGTGGTGTCACCGGAGATGATCCACCTGTATTTGAACTTTGAGAGTTTGCTCCAGGAGTGACCCGGCGTTGGAATGACAAACCACGACGAGCGGAGGCCACCATGGAAGCGTGACGCGAGTTGTCATCTAAGCTCTCTCGCATCATCACGCCTGCTTTAGCCCAAACGTTGGTATTCACCAAACTCACCACTCGCGCAATGATCTCACCGTCCCCATTCAAGGGTTGGTATGCAAAGTGGAATTCATCGGCGGCATTCCAGATATCCCTTCCTGACGCTTCGATGGTGAATGTACCAGTGTCCTCAGTAAACGATCCCGCTGCGGCCACGGCACCTATGTCCTGACTCTGCCAGGTAGATGGTGGTGTCGCCGCATCCGGCTCGGCACCGTCAATCTGTTGAAGGTACGCGACTAGATCGCTTAGCTGTTGACCAATCACTGAAGTATTGTTGTGCGCCTGAACTGCATCGGCGAGCGTGTCCGCGCTACCGTCGTGCAGGTAAGGCGCCGTTGACCAAACACCCCGCAACGTGGGGGTTTCGATTCCTGAGAGCGCACCCCCTAGACGATCGCCACTGGCCGCCGTAATGGTACCAACGTCATGCATTTGAGCATCGCTGAAATTTGCTCCGCCATGACATGCGATACAATTTTCTGCGTCAAATACAGCCTTGCCGGCAACACCCGCTGGGGTCAATCCACCGCCGTTGGCTCGGTACGGACTGATGTCAAAAGTATCCAAAGAATCAAGATAGGCCGCCAGCGCATCTAGGTCGGCACTAACCCCAGCTTTTGGCGTACCTAAAGGATCTGAGCGAGTCCCGCTGTTGAAGTCGGCGTCAGACATTAGGCCCGTGCCGCCCGCCAAATCTCGAATCTGGCCTTCGAAGTCTTGCACTTCGTCAAAGTTTGCGCTCCAGTGAAGGAAGCCGTGCCCCATGCCAGCTCGACCTCTCAAACTAATGGAGTTTCTCAATCCCTCGCCGAATCCGGACAGGTCCCAGACTCGTCCGTCCTGCTCCGCATCGTTGTGACATGCGGCACAACTCATATACGCCTGCAGTGCAAGACGTGGATCACGGGCGTCGTAGAACAACTGCTTACCATTGAGTACCGTAGCCGACAGGTTCTCAATACTCACTGCGTCAAGGGTAGTAACGAGACTAGCCGCCTCAGCACCTTCAAAAATAATTCCGGAAACGTCGAAGACCGAAATAGAACGATCCATAAAGTTATGGACGTACAAAGTCTGGCCGTCAGGCGACAACACCAAACCTTGGGGTGCGCGACCTGCCACGAAGTTGGCAACGACTAGTTTGCCGTACGCATCAAGCACTATGACGTCACGACTGGCTTCCAAAACAACAAACAGGTAGTTGCCAAAAGGGCCAAACGCAGCCGTCTTTGGCACACCCGCGTCGTCATGATCGACTCTGGACATATAATCTTCTTGTCCTGTAACCAAGTCGATACGAGAGGTGATCGCGCGAACAGTACTGTCGTGGGTGAGTTCTTGTCCATCCCTAAATACACCGCGTTGAATGTTGTCCTGCTTAGATGGTACCCAGGCCGACAAACCGTCTGGTGAGATTACGGCTGGACCCAAGTAGTTGGGTATACCACGTGCCACTTTTTCAGAATCAGTCTCCAGACTGTGTTGGATGGTGATTGTGTCATTCAGGCTCATGGCGGAAGTGCTAACGGAA
>JBCCFQ010000118.1:0-8203 GCA_039029655.1 Pseudomonadota bacterium
CTTTGCATGCCTTCAGTGGATCCGATTTTTTTCGCCTGAGTATCGGTAATGGCAATGACCACTTCTATGGGCCAGTCATTGGCATTTAGCAAAGGCTTTGCCTCGCTGACATCACCGTACTCATCAACGGGCATCTCAACAAAGCCACCGAAGATTGACCGCGCCGCCGACCCAGAGCCACGTCTGGCCCAACGACTTTTTTGTTTCGATGAAAGTTCCAAACCCAAAGCCGCATTTGTCGCCTCCACCAGCGCTGCAAAACCGGACGCCGAAGACGCTAACCCCGCCGCAGTGGGAAAGTTGTTCTCACTCTCCACCACGGCGAAACACGGTGTGTTGGCTTCATGGCGAAAGCGATCTAAACAGCCGATAACCCGAGTCTCCCCTTTTGCCTGATGGTCACCATTCAAAACAAACTGGTCAGATTCTAAAGACTCATCAAAGGTCACCCGGGTACGGGTCCAAAGTGACTCTAGGGTAATAGACAATGAAGGCACGGCTGGCAAATTTGAGGCAATGTCCTTCTTACCCCAATACTTGACCAAAGCAATGTTAGGCTGAGCTTGGGCCAGCGCCGTTCTTACGGCCATGATCTGAATCTCCGGCTTTCTCTGTTGCTAAAAATATCCATTTGTCTTAAACCAAGTCACGGCATCCGCCAAAGCGATTTTTGCGGGTCGTGGATCATAACCCAGTTCCGCTTTAGCGCGTTCACTGGAAAAGAACATTTTTTTCTTGGCAAGCTTGAGACCGTCCCGAGTCACCATAGGTTCACGCCCTGACACCATAGCCCACGCTTCCGCAACCCAGGCCACAGGCATGAGCAAGGGCACCGGTAATTTAACGCGTGGTGGTTTCGCCTCGGTAAGACCACAAACGATCTCAAAAATCTCACGCAGACTTAAGTTTTCACATCCCAGGATATACCGCTGCCCCACTTGACCTTTGTCGTAGGCCAAGAGATGACCTTTGGCCACATCTTCAACATGCACAATATTTAGCCCTGTATCCACGTAGGCGGGCATAGCACCACGAGCCGCATCCAATATGGTGCGCCCAGTTGGCGTTGGCTTGATATCTCTTGGTCCCACGGGTGCTGAAGGATTTACGATCACCGCCGGCAATCCTTGCTCATTCACCATCTCCTTGACCAACTCCTCGGCCAAATACTTGGAACGCTTGTAATGTCCAATCATCTGGTCCACCGATACGGGGGTGTGTTCATTGGATGGACTGCCGTCAGCATTCAATCCCAAAGTGGCAACGCTACTTGTGTAGACAATGCGTTTGACACCGGCGTTGTGGGCTGCAGTCAATAAATCCCGTGTGCCATCCACATTAATCCGGTAGATCTCTTTTGGCTTTGGCACCCACAACCGATAGTCCGCCGCCACATGAAATACACCTTCACAACCATCAACAGCGCGATTAAGTGATTGACTATCCCCCAAATCACCCACGATGCGTTCCACTTGGAGATCATCAAGGTTTGTAGTTTGACTGGATTCTCTCAATAACACGCGAACCTTATCCCCGCGCTGCAACAGGCACCTTGCCACCGCAGTGCCAATAAAGCCCGTAGCCCCGGTCACCAGCACCGTCATGTATGTCGTCTCGGCAATAGAGTGGGCATAAAAATAAGTGTCATATACAAAATGAACAACATCCCTAGAGTTAACAACATGCCCATGCTGGCGGTGCCCAAATGTGGAGAAAAGGCAAGGTTACCAAAACTCGCTATGGTGGTGAGGGTGCTAAAAAAAACGGCCCGCGCGGTACTGGTTTTCATGAGTTCGCCGGCGCTACCGAGATGCCGGTGCATAATGTGGATACCATTATCAACACCAATGCCTAGCAATAATGGTAGCGCAATGATGTTGGCGTAATTGAGTTCGAGACCAAACAACACCATAGACGCAAGCGTAACCAACCCGGCCAAAACAATGGGCAATAGCACTATGAGTGCTTCTACCAAGGATCTTAACCAAATAAACAACAACAAAAACACAACCACAAATGCGTATACGAAAGCTAATCGAAACGAACCGGCAATGACTTTACCCGCTTCTTGATTGACCACCACCACACCCGTGGCTTCTGGCAAAACCCTTTTGACCTCGGCGACAAAACTTTCGCTGTTTTTGGCGTCAAGCAAATTGAGATTCGAAAAAATCTCAACTCGGTGACGTCCATCTTCAGCTAACCATCGGGATTGCATTTCATCGGGTAAGGTGTCTATCGTCACGGGCCTTGCTTCTAGACCCCGCCAGATCCGATCAATATTGGTAGGCAGCGTAGCAAACAACCGACGACGCAGATCACTTAAGGCTTCAGCGTCATCTCGACCTAAACCATTGCGCCAAATGGACAACCCATCTTGCAGTGGCTCAAGACCCACCACATCCTGCCGTAGGAACTCATCCATGGCCTCCATAGCGGCCTCATAGTCATCACCCACGCTAGTGTTTGAGCTTGGTTCTGGACCTAGGGCAAATGCTAAATCCTCGATTAAGAGCAACGTCTCTTCCTGGTCTGTGGGCACAAAGTCAGCCAAACTAATCACCCGCGACACGGTTGAAAGATCCTTTAGATTCTGTTTCGCCTCAAACACCTGGTCCTCTGGCAACAAAGCCACCAAAGTTAATGGAGAAGTGTCGCTGGATTGCATGAGTTCGGTGAAAGTCGCTACGGATTCAGCGTTGGGATCACGTAAATTCAAAGGGTCGCTATCAAACTCAATAAAAGGAACGGCGATGACCGCCAGCAGCGTTAAACTCAAGGTCACACCCTGAATCAATCGACCTTTGCCCGAAACAACAACGTCAGACCAGGGTGCACCTGGGAGCTGGCGAAAATTTTCGGTTGCACTTGGGAACAAGGCCAACAATGCCGGAAGCAGGGTTAGAGTTGCGCTTAAGCCAATGAACATACCGGCTCCCGAAATAACACCCAGCTCCGAAACGCCAGAAAACTCCGTGGGGAAAAAGGAGAAAAATCCCGCGGCGGTGGTGACAGCACAAAACGCTAATGAAGCACCCACATCGCCGCCAGTGGTGACCAGACCTTGCGTTGCAGAAAAACCTTCCGCACGAAGCTCCCGGAATCGCAAACAAAAATGAATGGCAAAATCGATCCCCAGACCCACATACAAAACGGCAAAGGCAACGGAAATCAAATTCAGGCTACCAAAGACAACCGCGGCAAACGCGGCGGTACCCAAAAGACCGCTAATCAATGTGATCAGCGAAGCGAATATCAAATACCAGGATCGCAGGGCGAGATACAAAAACAATGTTACCAACGCCAGGGCCATTAGCCCTGCCAGCTTCACCCCCTTGGTTACACTCTGTAGTTCCTCAAACTCTAATGCCACCGGTCCAGTAATTCGAATGGTGGCTCCAGGAGACTGCCCTGCCGCAGAGTTTCTGACCGCCTCAATCGCCGCTCGGGCCGGTTGAAGCTTTGAAAAGTCTAGCTTTGGTTTGAGAATCAAAAATTGACGATTGCTCTGTGCATTCCCTTTATCTTCATCGGCAAGCATGTCGGCCCAAGACAAAACACCAAATTGGTTTTGGTTGGCTGCGTCTACCACCTCCACCAACGACTGTGTCACCGGTACAATTTGTTGGTGTTGATCCCTGGAAATCGCTTCATTGAGTAGTTGAAAAAACCCAGCGACAGATTGGTCTCGAGTCAATCGGGCAAGAACTGGTTGATATTGGACTAAACGGTCCGACAAAGTTTCCAGCGTCTCGGTATCTAAAAACAATAAACCGTGCTGTTCAAAAAACTCGTTGGCGGTGGGTGCATAAATGTCAACAAACAACTCAGTGGCCTGAAGTTCATCCGCGAGAGCACGAACACTCTGCAGACTGAGTTCGGAAGTAGCACCGTCTATCACAACAACCAAGTTGTTTTGATAGGCGGGGAAAGCCTCTCGATAGGCAATAAAGTGTTGCCGCCAGGGCAAATGCTCCGCGATCATGTCAGCGGTACTGGTATTAATGCCTAGCCGGGTGGTAGTCAGATGAAAAAAAACAGCGACTAATAGGCCGCAAGCAAGAACCACCCACAGGGAAAAGCGACTGATCAGCTGGATCCAACGGGACACAGCCGTGGAAACAAATGTCATGACAATCTATCCACCACTGCAAAGTCCGGGGCAAGTCGCATAGCTACTGAACTCAAGACACGTTTTGCCCTAGCAAACTTTCTGGCCAATGAGACCAAAGCTATGATCTGCCAGGGCTTCAGCAGCAAGCCTGAAAACAGCTTTCCTAAACTAACCATGCCATTTTCATCCAACGCATCGGTGACGACACTTGGTATGGCGGTATTGACGTCATCAACAACAACGCGGATCACGGAAAACGGTAAGTTGTTCTCCCGACAATAAGCCGCGACCGCACCACTCTCCATATCCCCCGCTAAACAATTCACCTGCTTGCCTAATTCTTGCTTTTGTCTTGTTTGGGATATGGATGTCAGAGCCAGTAACTTGCCCGAGTTGTGTCTCTCATCAATTCGGCGAATGATCTCTTTCCGCCAAGCGACATCAACAGGCAAGTCAACATCCTCCATGAGCACATGATTAGGAATCACGAGACAGCCAACGTCGGCCTCTTCCTTTAGCCCAGCTGCAGTGCCAAAACTCATCAAATGACGACTCCCCGCAGACAGGAGTTCGCGACTCGCCCGTGCCGCGTTTTCCGATCCTGCACCACATACCGCTACCGTGACCGTGGCATTCAGTTTGTGCAGCGACAATGGTTTAGCGTGCTTGAGGCCTAGGGTCTTTGCCTCTTCTGGCAACGCCACAATAATCCCCACTTGATGTGGCCCTTGGGATGCTGTTCCCTTCATAGACTAGTAAATGACAAGGCTCTCGGCGGGTCGATTGACTAACTTGGAACGTCCATCTAAGAAAGAAAGCTCCATCAGAAAAGCGCAACAAGACACCTCCCCCTGTTGCTGTTCTACAAGACTCGCCGCAGCCGCGGCGGTGCCACCGGTGGCAAGTACATCATCCACCACCGCATAGCGACCACCGGGTTTGACCGCATCCAGGTGGATTTCCAGCCGGTCACTGCCGTACTCAAGGTCATAATCCAACCCCGCCTTGCTATGGGGTAACTTGCCCGGCTTACGTATCAAATGCATGGGCAGTCCCATGCTTGTGGCCAACGCGGCACAAAAAATAAAACCCCGGGACTCAATGGCGATAAGTCCGTGGGGATCGTAGGGTCGGATTTGCTCGGACATCAAATCCACCGCGCTGGCGAAACCCTTGGGGTCAGCAAGCAACGGTGTGATGTCTTTAAACAAGATACCAGGGCTCGGAAAATCTGGTACATCGCGAATCAAACTGCGAACCAACTCAACGGACATATCTGGCTACTCGGAAGACGGTGAAAGGAGCCAGATTGTAGGCCATGCCATCAATGAGATGAAGGCCCAAACTATGATGGACCCGAAACCTAGAAATCAATACCATGCCGCCCATGAATCGTGATGTGTTAAGTAGCTATGGGCACCGCCCCTTGCTCAGACAGTTGGTGGATGGCACGGGTCGTCTGGGTCGGGTCTTTGGCGTGGGCCCCAAACCCATCCGCCCCAACCAACTGATTTCCACTGCCAAAAAACACACAGGACTAGACGACTTCGGACCCTGGGGATTTGAAGCACCCCTAAAACTGCTGTGCCAGGATTATCATCGCCACGCCAGGTTGACACTGGCGGGGCAAATCGCCGCCAAGCATCACCTGCTACAACTTCTGAAGAATCGTCTGCACCTACAAGAGACCCTAAGTAAGCATCCGGAAATTCGGCGAGAACAGATACAAAAGCCTATTTTTGTTTTGGGTCTGCCACGCAGCGGCACGACTTTACTACATGGTTTGTTAGCCCAAGATTCAAGCCATCGCTGCCCAATAACCTGGGAGGTAATGCATCCCCACCCCGCCCCTACCAAAGAACAAGCCCTGTCGGACCCACGCATTAAGTACACCGACAAACAGTTGGGTTGGCTGGATCACTTGGCGCCGGGCTTCAAGACAATTCATCCCGTGGGTGCTTTGTTACCCCAAGAGTGTATTGCAATTACGGCCAATGCCTTCACTAGCTTAGAGTTTCATACCACAAATCACGTACCCAACTATCAAAAATGGTACGAACAACAAGATTTGGTCGAAGCCTACTCATTTCACAAATTCTTTTTGCAATATTTGCAATGGAAACACAAAAGAGAGCGTTGGGTTTTGAAGGCACCGGATCATCTGCGCGGTCTAAAGGCATTACTGGAACGATATCCCGACGCAATCATCGTGCAGACCCACCGACACCCACTACAGGTGGCGGCATCAATCTCCAGTCATGGAACCGTCATTCGTGCTGGATTTTCCGATCAAGTTGACCCAAAGTCCATCGCCAAAGAGTGGAACGAGTATTGGGCCTCAAGTTTGGATATTGCCTTGGACGTAAGACGAAAGTATGAGCATAAGATCCGTTTTATTGATGTTCAATACCAAGACCTCGTGGGCGATCCTGAGTCTTGTGTGAACAACTTGTATGCAAGATTGGGTCTAAGATTTGATAGTCGGACCCGGGACAGCATGGTCAAGTTTTTGAACTCCAACCCACAAGACAAGCATGGCCGACACCGATACTCTCTGGAAGAGTTTGACTTAGAAGCCGATGCAATACGCCATCGATACCAAAGCTACATTGAGTCTTTCGGTTTATGAGGCTCCATCATGGCCCACCACAACACACACAATGCCCGCACAAGTATGAGGTTTAGTTCGAAGGCCCTGATATCCGTGGGACCTACCTCACCCAAGTACTCTTGCAACAGCAATTTGACAGCGTCAAAACTCAACGTGTGATAGTAGGAGAACATTGCTAGGTCAAACAACGGGTCGCCCACACCCGCATATTCCCAGTCCAATAGAATCAAGTTGTCTGCTTCAATCCAGTTTCCGTAAGAAGGATCGTTGTGGCACAGGCACCTAGGCCGGGACAGGTTCTCCAGCTCCTCTGCTGCTCGAGTCACTTCCCTCAACAACGATTGATGTTCTTGAGTCGGTTTTCGAATTTTTCTTAAGTACCCGTGAGCGATGTCGGCAACACTCAGACGATGTCCAGGTATGGGCCACGAATGAACTCGACGCAGAAATTTTGCCACACGCTTAACCACATCAATCTGCCGAATTCCCTCCTGGGTGAACGATCCACCGTCAATCCAGTGACAGACAAGCACATCGGCAGAGGCAAACGCCACGCGGGGCCCCACCCCCGCTGCTTGGGCAAACCACAAAACTTTTCGCTCAAACGTACGGTCCAACCCCAGAGCGGCGTTATTGACACGAACAACAAACTTAGTGTCATCCACCACAGCGCAAAAACTCTGGTTAGTAAACCCTCCGCCCAGACTGGTCCACTCAACCTTTTGACCGGCCCAAAAAGGCACCAACTGACTCATCTGAGCATCATTCATGGGCTTGGGCCACGTAGTCGTTACGCCAGCTTAAAAAACCAATTACGATGAGTACCAGATACAGAACAAACAAAGCTGCCGTTAGAACAAATCCTCGTTCCAGATATAAATGTATGGACACTGCGTCGATGACAAACCAGTAGTACCAATTCTCCAGCACTTTGCGCGCCGTCATAAAAGTGGCGACTATGGCCCCGGAAGTCGTAAAAGCGTCTTCGAAAGGCAGACTTGCGTCAGTCTGGTTGGCCAAATAGTTACCCAAAGCCAGTGTGGACGCGGCAATAACCGTGAGCCACACCAAATGGGACCGGCCAGACCACAAAGACACTTTTAGTTCTGACTTTTGCGCGCCGCCGTAGCGCCATTGCCACCAGCCATAGACGGCCATGACCATGTAGAACACCTGCAGACCCGACTCTGCGTAGAGTTTGCCCTCAAAAAACAAGACCAAGTAAATTGACGTGCTGATCAATGCGGCCAACCAACACCAGATGACTTGGCGGACCGCCAGAACTAAATACAAGAGCGCAAAAATGACTGCGGCCAATTCCCAACCGCTCATATTCGATAAATTAGAGAGTAGTTCTGACCAGAACCGGGACTCAGACGTCAATGATTAAGATCACCATTTAAGAATTTGCACACAAAAACACTCTTGCCATAAGCGTCGTGGACCCGCGTCATTTGCTCTTGCAGGGCTTTGAAAAC
>JBCCFQ010000119.1:0-8186 GCA_039029655.1 Pseudomonadota bacterium
ATTGCTGATAGTTGCAGACATACCGTCATAGGTGTTGGTATCAGAAAAGTAGCTGATGTCGTCGATGACCATCTCGCCACAGTCCAGCCGCCAAAGCTCAACGTCCGCCGCCATCACGGATCCGGTAAAAATTGACAGAAACGGCACTAAGCCGAGCCCAATGCGGTCTATACATCCAAAATTCAACGTTTCACCACAAGTTCGGAAGGGGTCGCCGGTAACTATAACGTTGTGCCGGCGCACAATTTCTTGAAAATACGGGTAGCAAACGCACAAATTCCGCGAACAAGAAAAAGACCAACATGACCCATCGCCCCCTTGACGAAAAAGACCTGGAAATTCTAAGACACCTACAAGACGATGCGTGGATCACCCACACCGCACTTGGCGAAATCGTTCACCTATCTGCCAGTGCTGTGCAGCGGCGTATTCGACGACTACAAAGTGAAGGTGTGATCACGGGCGCAAAAGCAACCGTCGACCCCACAAAGACTCAGCATCGGCTGCGCGTTTACCTTTTACTTGAGTTGCACGATGACGGTGCTGAGAGTCTGGAGGCATTCGAGAAAGAACTCGCAGCCTACCCGGAAATCACACGTGTCGATCGGAAAGTTCGACATCCTCGTGGTGCTGGACTGCCGCGATATGGAGAATTTTACGGACATTGCAATGCAGGCGATCAACCGCAACCCCAATGTGCGTCATTGTTGGACGTTGATGAAGCTGAAAACACTGGTTGGTTAAGTCAGCGCCTTTGCGCTTGGTCCCCCGGCGCACGGCTGCCCACGAGCGAACAGCCGATAATAAACCTTATGTTAAATACAATGATTTTACGCAATGCACGGACTCGGTTGTAACAAACCACTTTCCAACTTCCACAATCAACAACAACTGGTGGACCACAGAGAGATCAAATGCTGGATTAGCTAGGTCGTCAATCGCGAAAATCGACGACTAAGGCGCTCTTTGTGTGCCTACGCGCAGCTTGTCACTAATCACTGAGACAGGGTGAATTGACCCGTTTCGACGTTCCAGTAGTAGTCTCGAAAAGTTTGCCCTTGAAATTCATAACGCGCTCTTGAAAGTCGTCCCGTCTCTGAATCAAACCTGTCTAACTCCGCATCACTCCGCACCTTGAGGATGTGATCTCGTTCCCAACGGATTACTTCGATTACACCGTGATGCGTCGCGAAACTCTGTACCGGCGATAGAGGTGATTTCGAATCTTGTAAGACACTTGAGAGTTTGAAGATATCTACGGCGGGCCCGCTTTCGCCATTCGTTACTACCGCCATGAATGTATCGTTTGATGAAACAAAAATTCCACCCACGCTCGGTAACGTTGTCTCCAATGTGGTCCTGAACAAAGAGAGCGATCTCTTTGAGGGTGTGTACACTCCCCATAGCGGTTGGCGAAATCCACTATTCTTTCCGTCGCTAAGAGCAATGACGTGGACATCCTCCGCCGTATTTAGTGGGTGGTGAAGAACTCCGTCGATAGCCTCGAACAACGTTGGCCTGCCGTCAGACCAGCACAATGCTGGGAGGACAAACATGACGATCAAGAAGAATGTTTTTGCCATTGCTCATCTATTAACAAAACAGAAGTCCGTTAGCAACAAAGAGCGACGCGAAATTACATGAATCGCCAGGAACCATTAATGATCCATGCACTTTTTCTCAAAATTTTCCTGATTCAATAACTTGAAGGGCTGCAGCTTCTCCCATAGCAGCATGAGAGGGCGGTATCATCCACTAGTAGCCAGTCTTGATTGAAGGGTAAGAACCATGAAGTCCATAGGAGAATCCGCACTAAACTGTTTCGAGACTTACAAGCACGAACTCAGTGTCATTCAGGATCGCCTCAACGTGATTCAGGAACTGTTGAAGGATGAAAGCCCCATTTTTTTAGCTCCTTCTGGCTCTGCTATGAGGGCTGTAGAGCAACTATGTCAATCTTGCGGCGATCACATTCTCTGCACCGCTGCGACACAATCCGGGGCCACCTGGTACAACTGGAACCAACTCAATGGCCCTATCTCACTTGGCTCACCCCAAGGTTCCAAAACAATGCGACTCAATTGCACTGGTGTAGGTAATGGATTTGGTACTGTTTTTCCTTATGATGGAAATCCATCCAATGGCGGCGAGCGTGTTGGGCCACAACAGAGTTTCTTTGGCTTTTGCTCAGGGGAATAGTAGTTAGCTATTAAAATGAGTACGCGGTACGCGATTGTTTTGCGGTACTTTCGCGTGCCGCTCTCACGAGAGGACCAAAATGCGAACAGAGTTAAAAATACTTACCACCGCTTTGGGTGTGGGCATGCTTGTGCTTGGTGGATACGCGTTTTTCGATTCTTTGCCCACTAAGGAATCAAGCAATGAATCCGACCATGCCCTTCCAGAGATTTCGATACCAGACGACGATGTTCACAGCAAGGCAGATGGTTCAGTTGCTTCAGATATTGCCACCAGTCCGAATGCTAATAGCGATAAAGATGTTTCATTGCGTGACAACTTGAGATTCGAACTTTTCTGGAGGAAGAACGAAAACAAGCCTAAAGACAAGGACGCAATAACTGATTTTGACGTACCGCTGTTAGTGTCGTTAGCACACGACGGGGACACCTATGCCGCACGCCACTTGGCGATTGCGAGGAGCGGTTGTCGGCAAGCACCAACCACAACAGGTGCGTTGGAAAAGGAGATTTTCGAACTCCGACAAACGCGAAGTCATGGTTACTCAGCGACTGAGGGGGATATGCGGGTCACTGACCCCAATGAAATAGAGCGGACAGTGCTCGTAATGCGTTCCGCTTACGAGAAATGTACAGCACTCCGAAATTTTTTAGAAGGAGATGACACGAATTTCATGCAGCTTGCGGCCGATAACGGAAATCCTATTGCGATGATCGACTTCGGCAACAGTATTATTGGAAGTGCCCCCGAGCTGGCACACCAATACTTTGTTCGTTCGTGGAACCAAGGGGAGCCAGACGCTTTACTCGCTCTTTCCAATTTCGAGCGTGCTAGATACGATCGGAATGCTGGCAGTCCTGATGGTTTGGTAGATTCTGTGGCCTATTTCGTGGCGTACGCCGTATTGAACGAAGTTCGATTGGAGTTGATGGGTGCGGACGTCAGCAATTTCCCCCCCGTCCACGAAGACAATTTGAGAGCAAATGAGTTATTGCAAAGTTTGCTCCCTGATCAGCGAGAAAGGGCACTAGCTCGCTCCGAGGAGGTTGTGTCGACCAACAACAATTGTTGCTTGCAGGCTGGATTTTGAGACTGTGTAATCGAGACAATCAGGGGCGTCATTTCTCGCGTAAATGACAGACCCATAAGGCCTTTATAATCAAAAGGATATATGGATAATCAATCTTATGTTAAATAGTGGCAACATTTGCGCCAGTGCCGCAAAAGACGCATTTCGCATTCGCTCGCTCCCCAGAGTACGACACTCATATCAATGTCGATCAGTCTGAGTCTAGGCGAGTCCAAGGATTCGAAGAAGAATGTGACGGGAATCGCCGCACTCCCTTCGCAAAATTCAGTTGCGATCCAGTTCGGCGGTTGCGCCTGCGAGTGCGCTGAACAATGCTCTTCCGCTAGCCAGCGCCGCAAATCCACCAACTAAGAAACCGATGATAAAGACCTCAATTGGCCAATTTGGGAGCATTGTCAGTGCTTCGAGTGTGAAAAATAACATGACCATTGGCACAAGGCTTACGACAAGCCCAACAAGCCAAAGAATTAGCCATTTCGAAGCGTTGATGTGTCGCCGGCGAAGCATCGCGTATTGGAACAGTCCTGCAAAGGCACCGCCGCCAACTGTTGCAATGATTGTTTCAACCGGTCCTGGGATTACGCCCATAAGGCCCAAAGCTATCAGCGGCCAATCAACGATTACGGCAAGCGCCCCGAAACCGATAACTGTTGCGACGATCCAAGGGGTTGGCGCGACATTGCGTGATCGGACCGCGACCGCCTGAGCTGTACCGAAAATAGCTCCGCCAACTAGAGCTGACACGAAGTTATTCAAGTATGGCCTAGTTCCCTCAATCACCGGCCTTTCGTTCCACACCCAGTGCATGTCCCATTTGAAACCAAACTCTATGAACATGCCGGCCTGCAGCATTGCGACGAATCCAAAACCAAGGCCGAAGGCATTAAAAACAATCCACCGCGAATGCTCGCTTACGGTCATGTTTGCTGCCCCTTGCCCTCGTTCGGGTACCCTACTATTGACTATCTCGGATTATAGTAGAGGACAAAACGCCTTGCGTCGTTATCCACTACTTCCCACAAAAAAATAAACTTTGATAGGGAGATCAGGATGACGAAAAATGCTCACAAGCGTCTTGCGCAAGATAGGACGGCTGCGTGGGCAGCCGGCTGCGCTGCATTCGGCGCGGCAGTGGGGGTCGCTTTGCTTTTGAACCGCTTCCCTCAACCGAAGCTGAATTGCGCGTATGAGGTGCAGCCGTACAAAAGATCTCAGTATTATTAGCTTGTTGAATAAATAATGGTGTTTGATGTCTCTGTTTGGTCATCTGATTATGCCATGACATCTCGACAGCGAATTTCCTTACCTTCAAAATCTAGGAGCGCCCGAGCTAAGCTTTTTGTAAATACACTGCTGATAAACTAAGGGCATGCAGGCAAGATGCCATGGACAGGAGTTGCCACGAAACTTCTCGGACAACGCGAACCGCTAGAAAAGCCATCGATTCGATGGCTTTTTCAATTAAAGAAGACGGAAATGGGCGCTCCCTGAACGGCAAGCTAGCAATTGCGCTGACTTTGCTTGCGCCACTAGCCTGGGAGAGAATGAGAACTCTGTTCGCTTTCTCGGGACAGACTTGTATGCTCTTATAAAGGTGCCCAGTCCGAAAGCCAACTTCTAGCAGAGTGGGAGGACAAACTTGACAAAACAGGATATCGCTACTAATCGTACTTAGTGAGGGACGAAAAACAGATAGGGAGTTTAGTCGTGATCAAAAGAGTACTCTTAGGTTGTATTCTGTGTGTCGTAACTAAAGCGAGTTTTGCGGGCAGCATCAATGCCGAAGACTGGGGTTGTGGCGGTAACGGTTTGAAGGTGTGGGGGCTTTCTTGGCAGGAGCCATGGGTTTACCCGGATATTTACCTGGAGTATCGCTCCGTGTTCGGTGGAGACTGGCAGTTCTATGGAGGCCTTCTCGAACACAACGATTGTATTTCCTCTCCATACTACGATCAGATGTGGCGAATTGTGGCGTGTGATGGTGGTTTCTGTCAGGCCGCCAGCCTCTACGCATACACACCCACCGCACCTTGCGATCCACCCGGGGGTCGATAGGTATGACCGGATTACCAAAAGGGAGAATGTTATTATGATAAGGATTATCGGACTTCTATGGTTAATGCTGTTTGCTTACCCATCTGTTGCTAAGGAATTTAGAGTTGTAGGCACGCCCGTTTGTGTTACCAACGATCAGAGTCAACGATGCGGCCTCCAATGGGAGAATATGAGTGAGCCACGGCGAGCTTATGTTATCGAGCGCTTTCGTCCAGGTGGCTATTTGGGTAACAGTGTGTTTGGTCCTGTGGCCGCAGAGCTAGATAGCGTTGGTGAGACGTGGACGGCGCTCACGGAACCGCTGAAGAGTCTCGACTCATTGGCCGAAAACACGGTCGATGGTGGTTATCTCTATCGTTTGCTTGCATGCCATAACTATGAAAAACGAGAAAGATGTGTGGCTTCAAGAGTGCATTGGGTTCCCCTGCTCTTTGATAGCACAGACGACATACCATCGGTCGTTTATGATAGATCCCTGGAAGGCTACGCGGTTGCGAGAGATACACCAATTTGGGTTCAGGAGATCCAATACAATGTGTATTTGCTTATCCAGACGCTCGACTATGCCGGAGGCGTAAGTCTTCCACCGATGTCACGACCATTGGTTGGCCCAGAGAGTAACGATATCTTGGACTTGACTCGTAGCCAGTTGGTTCACCGAGCAGTCTTTGGTGTCTACGAGGGGAAACGCTGATCAACCTAATAGTCTTCTAAACTGAAAATGCCTAGGATGGGCAGCCCTTCGCACTGCCGTCAAGGTTCATTGGTAGTTTACGGATCACAGGGCTGATCCGCGTATCGTTATTGTGCGGCGTGAAACCACGAGTTGGTGCCTCCAAATTTCTTGTAGCCCTCTCCCAACAAATAACTACCGGGTTTGAGGTTTTCTTCAGGCACAAATCCGTACCCGCATGTCTCGCAGTAGTACCCGTCCACAAACTGGTGCAACGGTTGGGGGCGCACTACCGACTTTGCTAACTCATCAACACATAAGTCAGCGCGTAAATGATAGCGCTGGTCGTCCTGCCGAGTCCTCTTTACGAGGGCTCGGTTTTTTTGACAGCTCACGTCGATTCCAATGGAGAGTTCTTCAGTCAGAAAGGGTGATAGTTAATGTTATGTGAAATGACAAATTCTAAGAGCGCTCCCCCTACGTGGCTCGTAATCGACAGTCTGTCCGAGAAATCGCAGGGGCAGACTAGCGCCTAAGAAAACGTCAGCACCAACCACCACCTCGCAACGCACACTGCGCTGCGGCCCTTACGAGCGGTGAATGGTCATCGGATTGCACGTTCCTCAACGTGTCTCGTACCTCTTGTTGGTCAATGAGATTAGAGAGCGCCTCAACCAACACTTCTCGCATTGTTTCATCTGTTTCGGAGTGCAACGTTTCAATTAAGGGTTGAACAACAGTGGCTCCCCCCATCTCTCCAAGGCTTACCCAGACCAAGCGCTGTGTTGGCCGACTGGATGACGTATTTGCCAACTTGATCATTGAACCCGCTAGTTCGTCATCTATCACAAAACGCTCTTTGCGATTTATTGTCCACAGGCTATATAGCGCTGCCCTACGTTCGCTTTCGGGGTAACTCGTGTCCATGACGGTTGATCTGAGTATGGCTTTTTGTTCCTCCGCGGTGGCTGCTGCTAGCTGCGCCGAAGAGCGCACACTTCGACTAGGATCATGTTCCCTAGCATTCTCAAGTGCTTCCCGTACCCCGGGTGCATGTTTATGTACCGCCAAGGCAGTGGCTGCCCTGCTACGAACCCGTGCGTCCACGTCATGAGCGAGGGCGTGAATAAGCGGATCAACTAGGTATCGATCGTCAACACCCACCATAGTGAGCCAAACCCTCATTCTTACCTTGGGGTCATCGGATTCGAGCGCCAGTTGTGCGGCCGCAATGGCGACTTCGCCTGTCAGCGAGACGCCACCATCAGCGTATTGACGCGGATAGCCTAACCTAATCGGTGGTGTCAGCGTTCGCAGTGCCGCGAGGCGATCCTTGGCGCTTAAGCTCCCGTTCAAAAAACGCGCCCTCGCCTTTGCCTTGGTCTGCTCATAGTCACCAGCACTTCGCCGATCCGGGAAAATACCCCACTCCACCGAGGTCATCGATTCCGCAATACCCTCCAATATCCTTTCGGACAGTGAGTGGCCAGGTTCCCACTTCTCAAAACTCCGCATTGAGCCACTGATATGGTGCTTACCACTTTGGATGCTAATGAATGCATACCTCACTTCATAGGCAGGCGGACTAGCGACAACACTGCTTTCCAACATCGTGGCCGCACCAAGCTGCCGGGCGACATCCTTATTGTCCAGTGAAGACCTTGAATAGGGTTTGACAAGACCGGGATCGATTACATGAATGCCCTGGATTTTCTTGAGCTGAGCCAGGAACTCGTTGTGAACAACCTCCGCAAGCTGCGTATAGTTCCGACTCGAAGAACGGGCTTCAACGGGAAAAACAACCACCGCCGCAGGGTCGAGGGCATATTCTCCTGACTGTTCTGAACCGTCCGCTGCCGATGGTGTCTCCTGAGCTAATACATACGGAGAGGTCAAAAGTGTCGCCGTGACAATACTGCCAATTATTCGGTTCATCCCAGAACTCCAATTAAGATTGCAGGATGCGGTGCCGCCTACTGCGCCCCGCCAAAGCAACTCTTACTCCAAAATGCTGCGGTACTGAAACCAGATGGCGGAGTCGCGTTGGTGTCACGTCAAAATACCATCGCCGCGTTTGGTGCTGGCCAAACTGTCTTGTAATAAGTTTAGCGTATTGTCGCGTAACGAGAAAAAGCGTGCCGGTTACCAAAAGCCCTAGACGCGATGCGG
>JBCCFQ010000120.1:0-8163 GCA_039029655.1 Pseudomonadota bacterium
CACTCTTGGGAATTCAGTCATGACGGTGTTAGTCATAGTCACACTTCCCATGATTTGGCCTACGAATCACTTTCTTCTATAGATTTTTATCGTTATGCGATGGATCGAATTGGACGCAGTCCCAACGTAGACTTTTTGCCCGGGACCCGCGTATCCGCGGTCGAAGACCATCGAGACTACGTTCTAATTCACACCAACAAGGGTGTCATCCAATCCTCATCGGTTGTCGATACACGCCCAGCGGTCGATGACAGCCCAACGCTCAACCAGATTTTCCACGGAGCCGAGATACAGGTAGACGGGGACGTTTTCGACCCAAACACCGTTGGTTTAATGACAGATATGTCCGTGGACCAAGACGGTTTTAGGTTCACCTATGTGCTTCCGTACAGCAATAGTCGTGCGCTTATTGAGGAAACTCGATTCAGCCCGCGCAAAGGCCACAGGGATATTCTCAAAGCGAGACTCACTCGATCCATAAATCGCCTTGCCCAGTCCAGGGCTTTCAATATCATCCGTCAGGAACAGGGCTGTCTGCCCATGACGGCCGGCACGGCAAACGTTTCAGAAACACCCAATATTGTGAAGGCCGGCGCGTCCGGTGGCGCAATAAGAGGTGCAACCGGTTATGCATTTGCACGCATTCAGAGCTGGGCCCGGTTGTGCGCGCAGAGCATGGTTGAGAGTAATAAACCGTGCCCCCATCCTCCTGATCCAGTGTGGTTGTCCAAAATGGATGCTTTATTTTTACGGGTGATCAAGAATGAGCCGAGACTTGCTCCCGTGCTTTTTATGGCAATGGCCCAGAGAGTACCGCCTCAGGTATTCGTTCGGTTTTTGTCCGACGAGTGTAAGGTGCTGGATTTCTTTAGGGTCGCTCGTTCGTTTCCAAAGACTCCTTTCCTATCAGAACTCATTCGGGTTGAAAAAAGGGCGGTGTAGTGTCCCGCGGCCATTACTTGCATAGACTGTTATTTCTCGCATTGAGCGGGGTGATTGCTTTCGTCTCTTCGGGGTTAGGGATGATGGGGCAACCCGTAGTGGTCGCTTTGCTCGTGACTACGGTTGTCTTTTTAGGGCTGCCCCATGGTGCCATGGACCCAATGGTTGCCATCTCCAGTGGTTTAGTTAAGACAATCAGACAAATGTGCGTTTTCCTGATGCTTTATGTATTGATTGCGGCACTGGCATTGCTTTTGTGGGTTGTTTCGCCCTGGTTGGCGTTGACGGTTTTCCTGCTTCAGTCGGTGTGGCATTTCTCTGAGGACTGGACCGGCGAACTCCCGGCCTGGCAGCGAATGGTGGTGGCGTCGCTAATCATTATTGCGCCAGCTGTTTTTCACGGCGCTGAGACTGAACGCATATTTGCGATATTGGTGCAGGCCGACGCCATCGCCTTAATTTTAGGGCTGCAGCTTTTTGGGTTTTTCGCCCTCCCACTGTTTATCTATACCGTTCTTGGTCTGTTTCGGTCAAACTCGCTTTGCGCCCTTGAGTTGGGCGGCATACTTCTCTTAGCTTGGCTGTTGCCGCCACTGTTATTCTTTGTCGTCTACTTTTGCGCGCTGCACAGCCCTCGTCACATCATCGAATGGGTCGAACGCGAAACGTTCAACGCCCAGCAATATTTGTTTGTGGTTTTGATTGTCACGGTTCTAACGTCGGCAGCCGGTTTTGCTATTGCCACGGGACTGCGATTTGAAGAGACCCCGAGTGCTGCCATTTATGTTGTTTTCGTAGGGCTAGCTGTGCTCACCGTACCTCATATGATTTTGATCCAGCATGTTCGAGGCGAGGGTAGCGCGTCTAAAAAGGGTCAACAGTCGTCCGTCTAGAATTCATTGGGACTTTCCAATTGCGTGGGATGAGCGATTCACAGATCGCCAGATGGTTCGCACGAACCTTCATCAGCTGCCTGGTGTCGACACCAGATCTTTTCATTTCTCAACCCTCCAAAGAAACATTCGTGCAGTTTACCGACAGCAGATAGTCCAGAGGTGACCCCAAAAAACCGTGATGGCTTCTCTAACGCCGTCGGGTACACTCGAATCTACACTTCGGCCGAACAGTCGCACGATTTAAAAATCACGGCGCACCCGAGGAATAGAAGCTTCGCGACATGACATAACCCAAGTGTCCCACGCCACAGTGATTGTCCTTATGGCTTTGGAAACAAAACTTTATGATGCGTATAGAGGTTTATCCAGCTTACTAACAAGAAAAACTAGAACGAAAACAACAAAGTAGTAAAATGTGCGCAGAGATACCGACTGTGTGCGTTCTCTTTAAGGAGACACCTCATATGCATGATGCAGCCTTTTCTGATTCATCCTCTGAAAGCCGCGTTTCCTTGGTCCGTGACACGGTGTTGACCAAGCACTAGCTTGAAGTGGGTTGGGGAGGGAGATTTGTTAAAAAAAGGAATACTTATCGGTCTGGGTACGGTAGGTAGTGCTATTTTCATAGCGGCACTTTCGTTGACCTATTCCACGCCAGCATGGATAGAGAGCTTCGCATCCGAGTACATCGAACGGGAAGCGACCAAGAAACTCGATGACTCCATTGACGCAATACAGCCTAGTAATAGTGGCGGCGCATTGGCTCGCCTTGCTCAGACTGTCTACGACAGCAACGAGGAAAGGATTGATGGGCTAAAGGAAAGTCTTAGGGCGAATGTCCATGGACGATTGGCGGCCGCTTATGCCGAAATTCGCAACCTAGACTGTGAGTGTCGAAAAAAGACGGAGAAATTTCTCAAAGAGGGCTTTGAGACTAATATTTTGTTGCTGCAAGCCGCAAACGATAAGGTTGTAGACTTTATTCAATACAAATACATGGACGTGCTGACTGAATTGAAGCGGGATATCAGAATATTCGCCGCCACAAATGCCATCGCATTCTTGCTTCTCTTGGTGTTGGCTTTTCTCAAACCGAACGCCATGACGCACTTGTTCGTGCCAGGGATCCTGCTCGCCATTTCTACCATCGTATGTTCCTACTTCTATATCTTTGAGCAGAACTGGCTCTTGACGATTATTCATAGCGAGTATTTGGGTTTTGCTTATTTGGGCTGGCTGGGTTTTGTGTTCTTGTTTTTCTGTGACATTGTTCTAAACCGCGGAAGGGTAACCACCGAAATCATAAACGGCGTGCTGAATGCCATTGGCTCGGCTGCATCGGTGGTGCCGTGTTAGTGCTGGATATACCCGAGGAACTACTTAAGTGGATGCAGGAGCGTGAGATTGGGATGGGCTGATTGGTGAGCTGGACGACGATCGAGTGTGGGGATCTACTCATATGAAGCATAGCAATACGCTGGAGCAGCCCCGTGAAATATAAATGCCTGTGAATGTTAGTTGTAGCCCACCGACTGCTCAGCTTAAGCTTCATTCAGCGTGCCGGTGAATCCAGATGCAGATTCTCAACTATGTTGCCATTGCTCTGGGGATTCTGTTGCTAATTGTTGGGTCATACCTCGCATACCTGTATATAACCTACATTGATCAGACTGTTACTTCTGGGTCCGCCTATGGTTTTACCGTCGGCCAGTCAAAGATTGAGGCGTATCAGATTGCCTATGAGAAGTTCCAGGCCGAAGAGATCGTTCGTATTCAGACAGTTCGAAGCCGAGAAGTCGAGCTAAAAAGGCACCCGTGGCTTCGCGAAAAATTTCACCGTCTTGAAGACGTGCAGGAACATTTTGATCAGTGGAACCATTGGAGTGTTTGGCTGAGAGCTCTCGAACCCCAGCTCCTCGCAGTAATCGAATGGCAGGGCACTGCCGTGTCGGGCGTTGGGAAGCCCGGAGCGCTCGGTCAACTATGGCAACCGGAGGTGGGACGGGCATCGACGGAAATCGCCGCAGGTGACTCGTACGAAGACGCGTACAGTGCTCTCCACGCTCTTGCGAAAGTCTCTGGATACGAAGAGCTAGTGGTACGAACGGGATGGATGGCCAGGCGTCAGCCGACTTACCTGACGCAAGAAGAGTTCCGATTCGTTGAGTTTTACGATGAATGGAGGCTCTACGTAGGAAGCGCCTTCAACACCATCCAGCTTTCGTTTGATGGCGGCAAGCTCCAGGAGATCCATCGACACAGGCAACACTTCGAGTTACCTTGAACCGTCCAGTCGTCGACCTAAAAAACGGTAATTTTGTAACGAGCGTTTGAGAGGGTATAGACAAGGAAGAATAGAAGATGATCGAGAGAACCGGCGTGCTATTGTTGGTCGTTGCTTATGTATCAGGATGCAGCAACACCACAGCCTTTTCCCCAATCAAATCACCGGAGGAAATCATCGGGACCTGGGGTGTGCCAAGCGAGCAATGGACATTCTACAAAGATGGAACCGGTACCATCGAATCCTATGATGGCTCTTTTGCTGGATTGACCAGCAAGTTCCGTTGGAATGCCACACAGTTAATTTCAAATGAGTCCTTTGAATTAGGGCGCGATGGTGATGCATTGGTAGTGCGTCGAACCATCGACGGAAGAGAGTTACGTTTAAAGCGATGGTCAGATACGAAGTAGAGCAGTATGTTGATTTCGATCGCCACCGACAATCCGTGGCAAGTTGATTTCGCGGAATGGAATGATGTTTGCATAGACGTCTCGGTTTATGATCATCCTACTGTCGGAGTAGACGAAGGATGCGTGCTTACACGGGTAACAGGCCTTCGTTAAAACGTGCTAAGAGCCAAATGGCTGGTAGAATTCTAGGAATCCATAGTGCGAGGAATAAGATTGTGAGCATTGACGTTTACTGGTCTTTCAGAAGCCCATACTCCTATTTGGCAACACCAGAAATGCTGAAACTCAAAGAGGACTTTGATGTTGACGTAAACCTTAGGGTCGTGCTGCCCATTGCCATCCGGACTCCAGACGCTCTGTTCGATAAAGCGAACATGCCTCGACTTCGCTACATCCTTCTTGATTGGGCCAGACGGGCCAGGTTTCTGAACATGTCTGACAAGTGGCCTTCACCCGATCCCGTCGTTCAAGATCGAGAGACTATGCAAGTTGCCTCCGAACAACCCTACATCTTTCGCTTGAGTGGCTTAGGCGTGGAGGCTCAGAGAAGAGGCAAGGGCATAGAGTTCGCTTATGAAGTGTCTCATTTGCTATTCGGCGGCACGGAAAATTGGGATCAGGGCGGTCATCTTAGTGATGCTGCATCGAGAGCGGGTTTGAATCTATCGGAAATGGAGGAAGCCTTAAGCGACGATCCACAATTGGAAGAGATAGAGAAAAATCAGAGCGCACTGGAGCAGGCGGGGCACTGGGGTGTGCCAACATTCGTTCATCAAGGTGAGCCGTTTTTTGGTCAAGACCGAATTGATACCCTGCGATGGCATTTGACTAATTGCGGGCTTAAGTCATCAACACCATAGCGAAACGACGCACCGGGCTTTTGCCTGTGTAATACTCAGCGCATGTCTAAGGAAGCACTTGCGCTACTCGCAATATTAGGTGTGATTGCTTTCGCGCTCTTCTATCGACAGTCTCGACCCATTGGACAATGGGCTCGGTTGGCTAGTCATTTTTTAACTGACAAAAGTCCAGACAGATACTTGTACCGTCGCCAAACTTTATTTGTTGGGCCCTCGGAAAGGGTTCTTTGGTGGCCGCTGCCCTGGGGTCGCGAGCATTGGGTGAATACCCAGGGTGAGTACGCGGTGTTTGATGTCGAGTGTGATGCGAATGGATTGTGGTTACGCCATAGGGGTGAGCATCGTGCCAGAGTTGCCGACATGATGCTTATTCCATGGGAGTATGTTGATAAAGGCAAGGACTTGGACCGCTTCATTGCTTTCCGCATAAATACTGACTATCACATAGAGATTAGGATGCCGCGGCGTCTGGCAGAGACCTGCATGACCTATTTATTAAACCCGTGATCGGAGTCCGATTCATCACAACGTCCCACTTCCGGTGATACTAAGTAAGGCCCATCGACCTGAAGTCGCCAGATTATGTACAGTTCCGGTTTTTTATTCCTTTAGTCCGGTATGGTTTTAGTCGTGGTCATAGTGAGATGGCCAGTTGATCATTAACACGGATTTAGGGGAATGAAACGATGAAACAAATAGGCGGATTGTTAGTACTGCTAGGAGCAGGATCTTTCATATTGAACATGCTTGGTCGGGAATTCACATTGATTATGTGGATTGACAATTGGGGCCCCACCGTTGGCTTGATCATTAGAATCGCGATGATTGTCGTGGGTGCGGGTTTGTTTTTCGCCGCCATGCGCCAGGAATCGGCGGAACCCAGTAGCGGCTAGGTTCGTACTACCTACTGAATTAAACGGCATTTGATACACACACCGACTCACCCAGTGTGAGTCGGTGTGCTATTCTGTTTTTCCCTTGTTCAAATCTAGTAGCTCATGGTCTTTTCTTTTTTCAAGAAGCAGCCAATCGATGTGAAACCTCTGCTGAGGGATGCTTTGTTGGAGCTAGGTGGTGAGTCCATTGTTGCAAAAGGGATGAGCTACTTTGAAGATCACGATCTCCTTTACCAGGCCATTGAAAAAACCGGTACCGGGCTGGTCAAAATGGGGGAATCCCCGTCTCCCGATGAGGGCGCACTGGCCTTCGAAGTACTATTTCATTTGCTGACCCAAAACAACTTCCTAGCTAATATTGATTGGGCATCGGACATCGAAGAAATCATTGACGATTTTGATGCCCTGTTTACTGCAAAAAGGTTCGAACCATTTTCTTCGGAGGAGAAGGGCGAGCTGCGAGAGACCACTGAGAATTGTGGGCGGGGAGAGTCCTTTATGGCGGTTTTCGATTTGTTAAACAATGCCGCTAAGGCAAGGGGCATGACAGTAACGTACTTTGATATGGGTTGGGATGCCCATTTGCCCATTGTCTTAAGTCCCGATACCTACAAAAAATGGTCTCGAGCCAAGTTCGGTAGAAAGATCCCCGTTATTCCGTAAAATTGTGCCTAACGTCAGGTAGGGACGGCACCACGTGAATCATCTGCAGTCTTTAGTACGCTACAAACAATGGGCGAACCAGTTGGTCTATGCCGCGGTGATGAAGATGCCCAATAAGGAGGTTGTGGCGTCGAGGTCAATCGTGTTTGGCAGCATGATCCGTACTTTGCATCACACTCTTGCCATGGACGAAGTGTGGCGTGCTCATCTGCAGAACCAATCCCATGGTTTCACTACCCGCAATCCAGAAAGCTGCCCCACGTTGGGTGAGCTAAATGTCGCCCAACGGGAGATGGACGCGTGGTATGTGACCTATGTAGATGGGTTATCGGAGTCAGAATCCCGTGAGATTATCGAATTTGAGTTTATCGGTGGTAGACCAGGGTCCATGAGTCGGGCAGACATGTTGATCCATGTGGTGCACCACGGCACGTATCATCGAGGCAACGTCACGGGCATGATGTACGATTGCTCCGTAGAACCACCCACCACCGACTATTCTGTGTTTATTACACAAGAAGGATAGTTGGTTCAACAGAGAGTGAACGAGATGGGTCACTTCCAAGCAATCAAAGGCAGATGTGAGTGCGGCGCCGTGCGGTACACGGTTAATGCTACAGCCCAAGAGCTCTACCATTGCCATTGTTCACGTTGTCGACATTTGCACGGTTCCCTGTTTGCAACTTATGCCTATGTGTTGCGCGAGGACATTGAAATCACGGGTGAGGGCAATCTGTCCACCTATCGCAGTCCGTTGGCAGATTGGCACTTCTGTAAGACCTGCGGTTGTCATTTGTTTGCTGAACATGACCATAACCCAGGTGTCATGTGGTACATGCCAGCAACCCTTGAGCGTGATGCACATCCTCAACATCCCGAAGAGACGGAAAAACACATTTTTGTGGCGTCTCGCTCCCCTTTGGAAACCCTTCAAGGTGATTTGCCTCAGTATGATGAATACGCGCCGCCAGATGTGAGTGTGACAGCAAGAAAATCTCAAAGCTAAGAGACCAACTTTTGCACCCACAGTGGTTCTACAGTGATGCGTCAGCAGGCGGTCTGTGGGAAACTGGTTTCCTAGTCAAAGACAAGCCGGAAAACGTCTATGAAAGCTCACGGCCTTAATCCTCGTATTCGAAAGTCACCCTTTTTTAAATCATCTATAAAATACGGCGCCACTGAGTTTCATCCTTACAACGGGATGTGGATGCC
>JBCCFQ010000121.1:0-8069 GCA_039029655.1 Pseudomonadota bacterium
AGCCGGTTCGTCCATCGCCGGATAGATGGAAACGAACCATAGACTAGCTCTTCGCTGGGCTATACAGGCCCCCGGGGATATACGCAATAGGTTGTTGTATCTCATATCACACTAGCTCCCTTTACAGGGACTAGTACATAAATAGTTTGTCCGCTACTTCGGCGTACTCGACGATCAGGCCGCGCCGTTGTCGCAGAAACTGGACGAATTGAGTAACACCCGGGTTTTTATGGCACTGTATGACGAACATGCGGATACCCGAGGTATGCCCGATCTGGATGGCTTGTACAAAGACTTAGGTATTGTCCCGAAAGGCAAAACTCAGGTGTCTCTGGACAACAATGCACCAAGGGCCGATATTCGCAAGCGTATTGCAGGGCCGAGGGCGCGGCCGGTTAGGCCGAGGACGACAAGCTGATCAGAGACACGTCATCCCGGCGCAGGCCGGGATCCAGTAATACTTTGCCGCGAAGCGGCTCCTTGAAAGCAGTTGGGCTTCAGGCTCTAGGCTTCAGACAAAAGCCCCCGAGGTCAGTGGTCCGAAGCCAGGAGCCAGGAGTCGCTTCGCGACGATTTAACCACTGGATCCCGGCCTGCGCCGGGATGACAGACTCTTTCCGGAATCGAGCATTGACAGTTAGTAAGGCTTTTTACTCCGGCACAAATTCCTTCGGCTTGTCCGAACCTTCACCAAAGAAAAACTTCTCCATTTCTTGTTCTAAAAACGTACGGGCCTTTGGATCAATAGGTGTTAGCCGGTACTCATTGATCAACATGGTTTGGTGAGCCACCCATTGCTGCCAGGCTGGTTTGGAGACATGCTCAAATATGCGTTGTCCCAGTTCTCCAGGATACGGTGGGCGCTCTAAGGCTTCGGCTTCTTGCTTGAGAAAGACGCATTGAACGGTTCGGGACATGATGACTTCACTTTGTTGTAACTTGCGGAATGATACCGCCTCTATCGTTCCGGGACTATCTTTGCCTAAAAGAGCCTGGCGTTTTTTAGAATCCGCAGCAGCTTTTGCACGGGTGCGGCCAAACCAACCGACTTGGGTTCGCTCAAGTCATACCAAAGACTACTGTTCGCATCATTGACTTGATGACTGCTACCTGAGAGTTGCACCGAGATTGGCGTAATGTCCAAATGAAAATGGGTAAAGGTGTGGCGTAGAGGGGCCCACGATTCAACAGAGTCAATCTTCAGCCCCAGTCGGGTACTACACCATTGCTCCGGTTCATTTCCGTCGGGTAACTCTGGGAAACTCCACAAGCCACCCCATATACCGTGACTGGGTCGCTGTTCTAGGAGCACCCGATCATTGGAATCGCGTATCAGCAAAAATCGAGTTTGCCGCTCTGGTTTGTTTTTCTTTGGTTTCTTGCCAGGATAACGCTCAGGTTCCCCCTTACCGTCACACAATGTTATCACCGGACAGTCAGAACAGCCGGGGGAAGATCGGGTACAAAGAGTTGCACCAAGATCCATCATGCCCTGGGTAAAGGCACGGATCTCCTCGCTGGGCGTCACAGTCTCCGCTAGTCCCCACAGTGTATTGGCTACCGCTGTTTGACCCGGCCAACCGTCTACACAATGCGTTCGAGCTAAAACGCGTTTCACATTACCATCCAGAATCGGATGAGGGTTTTGAAAAGCCAAAGACAAAATGGCCCCCGCGGTAGACCGTCCGATGCCGGGAAGGGCTAGCAATGCTTCAAAGTCGTTGGGTAACTCGCCGCCGTGTTCCTGATGCACAACCTGAGCGGCTTTGTGCAGATTTCTCCCTCGAGCGTAATACCCCAGTCCTGACCACAAATGCAGCACATCATCTTGCGGGGCTTTGGCCAATGTCGTCACCGACGGGAATCGCTCCATAAAACGTCGGTAGTAACTCAGCACCGTGGTCACTTGAGTTTGTTGCAGCATGATTTCTGACACCCAAACTCCGTAGGGCGTAATCGGGTCTTGCCAGGGCAGATCATGACGGCCAAACTCGCGCTGCCACTGGATGATGCTTGTGGCAAATTGATCTGACTTATTGAGTTTCTTTGGCACGGGTTTCTAAGGTTTCGGCAATCATCTTGAGTTGTTTTTTCATTGTGCGTTTGATGGCGCCTGACCCAACAACTCGAGGAATCCAGAAATCCGGCACCATGGTGGCATGGTACCTCATTCGAGATCCGTTCTCCGTTCCTGTTATTCGCCATTGCATAACACCTGACTTAAAGTCACTCTTGTCAGGGACAATGGTGGATACAATCACACCCGGTTCGGGATAGGTCACGGCCTCAACCACCTCCGAGGTAAAACACAACAGGAAAAAGCAAGATCGTCGTCGGCTAAACACCTGAAGCCCATCTACATCGGTTAGACGTTCACTTTTCCTAATGGAAGAAGAGAGCTGATCCAAATTGTCGAAGTCTGTCATGGCTTGAAAGACCAGATCAGCGGGTGCTTGAATCAGAAGATCCGCTTTGATCTCAAGTTCGGTTTTGCTGCGATTGACTTCTAGGGTTTCTAGCTCCCAAGCGTTAACAACCGGGTGAGCCACAAGGAAATAAAATACCAAACACCACTTCACGGCTTGACGGTCACTCCAGTTCTCGCCAATGCAAATTGTTCCAAACGATTCAACGCACGAAGACTTCCACTGTACCAAGCTCGTTTCACCATCAAAGGACCAATGACTGGAGGCACCCAAAAACCCAGATCCGTCTCAAGCTTGTAAAACAGACGTGTCCCACCATCTTCTTGTTGCATCTGCCAGCTGGCTTTGCTGTAGTCAACGGTACTTTGGTCAGGCAGCGCAGTTGTCACCACCTCCTCGTTCTTAACCGCCTCCATGACTTCGGTTTTGTCCACCGTCTTACAAAAAAATAAGACACAGCCGTGGGTGCGAGTAAACACTAACGTTTGTTCGGAATCGGACTCTACAAAACGACTCTCTGTGACCATGCTGGACAACTCGCTAAATCGAGTGTAATCGGTCAACACCTCGTATACGCCACCCACCGGTGCTTCCACCAAACACTCAGCTGTGATGATGTAACGACCCTTTTCTTTCTTTACGTCTAGGCTTTTTATCTCTGCCGAGTGGGACTGAAGAGACAAACATAGCCCCAAAAACATGCTAAGAAAACAACGTTTAGCCACCGCCGATTAGATCCCGGAGTCGGTCTTTGAGTTCATCTTCCACTTTGTCTTTGAGTTCTTCCTTGCGCTCCTCAATTCGACACTTGGCTTGCCCTTTGAGGAAACCGCCGATGTCCGGCCGAATACTGGGTGAGGCAGTAGTACCACGAACGGCCACGGGAATTTCTCCACAGCTCA
Source organism: Pseudomonadota bacterium (assembly GCA_039029655.1). Classification (GTDB taxonomy): domain Bacteria; phylum Pseudomonadota; class Gammaproteobacteria; order Steroidobacterales; family JBCCFQ01; genus JBCCFQ01. The sequence goes on from JBCCFQ010000121.1 coordinate 3,329, forward strand.
AATCCTTAAACGCCGGATCGTCTTCGCCGCTGGGGGTTTTTGGTACCTGGGTGATGGCAGCGGTGAGTTTGAGATCGAGCGCATCCTCGGGCAGGTTGATGTCCCCAGCCACTTGTACATTCATGAAGCCTAAGTCGGCAATCATATCGTTGGTGGACATGACGCCTTGATCCATGGTGGCGTTGCCCCTAAGCGCCCTGAAGTCGGTCTGATTAGAGGTCTTTTCCGGTGCAGCTTGCTGTGTCGCAAGCGCGTAGGCGCGTTGCACTTCATACCAGAGATTAAAGCCCTGAACAGCACCATCATTCACTTGGAAATCAAACTTGCCGTTCATGGTATTTTTGATTTCCTCAGAATCCGTACCCACGCCTCTCATGGTCACGGAGCCACGAGCCGTACCCGAGACACGCTCTTGTTGAATCATATCTCGACTGAAAGGCGCCAAATTGATGTTGTTCAAGCTTTGTGTCATGGACAAGACGGGCTTTGCACCGGCCACGTTCAGCGTCAAATCACCATCGTAACTTCCACCATACATAGTGGCCCGAGCCGGGTTTAATCGGAACTGATCATTTCTAACACTCACTGTGAGATCCACGTCGGTTGCTTTGATATTACTGACAATGAATTCGCCAATGGTGAGTTTGCCATTGACGATTTTGTTTTTGAGGGGTTCCGTAGGGATAGGCGTCGGTGCGCTAGTCGTTATCACTTCCTCCTCGGACACCGGTGGCAAATAGCGATCCACATTCATGGCGTCCATATTGAGTGTAATGTCGGTGATGCTTTTAGCAATGTCTCGCATCACCACACTGCCGGTGATGGTGGTGTCATCCAAATTTAGAGTGATATCGCGGGCCGCCGCATGATTGGCTCCCATGCCTAGGGTGGTTTTTAAGTAAGCAGATTTGAGCACATTGTCATCGGCAGTCTCGGGCACGGCCTGACCTAATTTTTGCAACAGGTCCCGAGGCGAAAACTCTTCAATTTCCAGTGGGCCACTGAGTCTGGGCCCATCAATAATCTGCGTTCCCTGAAGACTGGTCTTAATCTTCATCCCCAGAATATCCGCTTGGGCATTCTTTAGTGTCAGGGTCTGTCTGGTCAGGACGGCCAGCAGTTCATCCGCCGTCAATTTGATGGGAGACGGGCCCACACCAAAGTCTGCGCTACCCGTGGCATCAAGCTTAACCACTTGCAGACTTTGTGTGCTCAAACGGCTGGCCACGTTCACGGCTTTGAAATCCAGGTCAGCACCCAAGCCGGTAGCGGACAACTTGGCCTTGGGGCCATCGAAGCGCAGCACGCCAGATTGCACCTTGTGCACTAACTGGTCGGCGGAGATAGATAAGTTCACATCCCCTAGGCTCGGATCTTTGCTAGCACCGAGACTGATGACGGGTTTCATCACCTGGGCATCCTCTCCTCGCCACGATCCCCCTTCACCTTGAATAGAAAAACTGACGCTTTCCCCGGGGAGTGTCTCTCCTTGACCGGTCAACGCTAAATCGATGGCTTCAAACACATAAGAATTGGCCGCTTCGGGTTTGAAGCTTGTGTCGAGCCGAGTAGAGAAACTGACTTGGGGACTTTCACTGGTGGCGTTGAAGCTCAGCTCCACCGGCACCATATTGCCCGCCGCGATGGCACCCGTAGAAAAATCCAAATCGGTGATCTGATAATCACTGCCCCCTTCATGATCTCGCCATCGCACTTTCGCACCTTTGATACGAACACCCCCTAACTCGGTGGGACTGAAGCCAGCACCGCCCTCTGTGGTTTCTGTGGCAGCCGCCTCGTCGTCAGCAGCAGGGGTATCTGCTACGGCGAGCAGGTCATCCCAATTGGTTGTGCCATCTGCGTTTTTCTCTAAAGAAATGGTGAGACCACTCAAATTCAGGGTACCAACTTCGATACGTTTGCCGACTAAGGGCCACAGACGCACACTGGCATTGGCACGTGTGAAGGTGAGCATGTTGTCATCGGTAAAACCCGGGGCGTTGCCCAACGCGGCATCCCCAATGTCAAAGCCTAACCACGGGAAAAAAGTTAACTCCAAATCCCCATTAATGGTCAGGTCTCGGCCCGTTTGCTCTTTGACCAAAGTGGTGACCCGAGCCTTAAGGTTGTCGGGATCTACCATGATTTTGAAGGCAATGGCAGCGACGATTAATAACGCAACAAAGGCGACGAATACGCCTAACAATACTTTGACAATGGGCTTCATGACTTTCCCTGGATGGCCTTTTGGACAGACACGTAAAGGTTAGAGACGGCAACCAGTGTAGGAGTTCCGTCCACAAAAACAAGGGGCGTCCCGTCTCTAAACGGCGACGCCCCTTATGGGTTTTTGGGTTGGTAGACTAACGTCGTCTGTAGGCGAGTAACCCCAGCAATGCCAGCAACATCAGTGGGCCACCCGAACCGCTGCCTTCTCTGACCACCAAAACATCGTCCACAACAACCGGGGCCAACGAAGCCTCAGCCGCCGCCTGAATTTGAGTGGCGGTAATGGCATTTATGGTGCCTGACGGGTGAATGGCATCCCAGAAAATATAGGTATTGGGATCAATGGCTGGATTTAGAAAACAAGCCGTATCGATACAGGAATCCGTGGTGTTCTCGATTCCGAATGAAGCCGGATCCGCAACCACTGCTCGTAGTGCAGTGGCCGCATCGTATTCAATGAGGTTGAGATCAGGAAAATTCTGCCTAAGAATTTCTAACCGGGCGGCCAGCAGCGTATTGTAATTTTCCACCACCGCTAGGAAGTTTGCCCGGGTACCCGGTGCCGCCATTTCCGCTGCGGCAACTGCAGGCGTCAAACTCAAGTCCGGCAGATTCGCCACCAGGATGTTACGTGCGCCTAAGTTGTACAACATGGGCACGGCCCCGGACGGGATGGTGACCGCGCCACCCAAAAACAATCGCGCATCGGTGCTGGTGACGTTGTCCAGGGTAAGATTGAGAATGGCGCCGGCCAAGTTGGTGGCAAATGCTGGATCAAATGGGTCCAAGCCTATGGACGCACCAAAAGCCCCCAACACCATGGGGTCTTGAGCCAATTGGAAAAAGTCATTGCCGCCAACAAAAACTACATACAACGCCCCGGCGTCGGCGGACCCCGCCTGAGAAGCATACAGTTGGATTTGTGAGAGCACCCCCGGTAGCGGCGAGCTGCCATAAACCGAAAGTGTACCCGCGGTTGGGTCCAAACCATTACCCGTGGTGCTGATACCAGACAAGCCACCACCGTAGGCCAGGTTGGTTTGTGGAATACCCCATGCCTCCGCCAACAAATCGGTCCAAACAGGGCCGTTGGAAAAAACTCCGTTGAAGTAAGGTGGTGGTGGTGTGGTCATACCCGTTGCGGCGAACACGTTGCCGTTGTCGGACAAGCTATCACCAAAAACGACGAGTTGAGTGAACTGTGCGTGGGCTTGGGTCGTCAAAAAGCCCATGAAGAGCCACAGGCTGCCCTGAACAAATTTCTTAAACACGATTTCCCCCGATATTCTTATAATGCAGAATCGAACCAGAATGTATCACGTCGCCGAAACCGGCGGCAAAGCAAAAAGTGCAAAAATTCGACAATTAGGCGCCGTAACCCCTTGAATATTAGAATACTGGGAGCACTCCGCCAATAGGAAGCCGCCCCATGAGAAAAACCAGCTGGATTCTTTTACTGATTTGGTCCATGTCGACGAACTTAAGCATGGCCGAATCCTGGGCTTTTGTTGGTGTCAATGTGATTCCCATGGATGAAGCCAAGGTACTGAAACAACATACGGTGCTGGTTGAGGATGGGGTCATTACTGGGGTTGGCCCTGTGGGGTCCGTTCCGCTACCGGCTGGCGTGAGGCGGATCGAGGGCGAAGATCGATATCTCATGCCAGGGCTTGCAGAAATGCATGCCCATGTTCCCCAACCTGCTCAGGGCTCTGATTTCCAAGAGCAAGTCTTAGCATTATTCGCGGTCAACGGCATCACCACCATACGCAGTATGTTGGGGCACCCACAGCACTTGGAACTCCGAGAAACCATTAATTCCGGAGCACATCCACTGGCACCCCGAGTGTTCTTGTCAGGCCCGTCGTTTAACGGCAATAGCATTGACGGTGTTGAAGATGCTAGGGCCATGGTGGAAGACCAAAAGAATCAAGGCTACGATTTTTTGAAACTGCATCCTGGGCTAACCCTAGAAGAGTTTGATGCCATGGCTGAACAAGCGCAGGCATCCGGCATGGTTATTGCGGGTCATGTCCCCCTGGATGTAGGCCTGGCGAGGGCATTGGAAGTCAGACTAAGCAGCATCGATCACCTAGATGGATACATGCAGGCGGTGCTCAATGTGCCGGAAGGAGAAACCGCGCCCGATACGTTTTTCGGCGTTTTTGCTTCACCTTTTGCGGACATTGAAAAGATCATAAACATCGCAACGCAAACCGCGGAGGCCGGCGTCTGGAACGTCCCGACTCAATCGCTGATCGAGAACGTTTTCTCAACGGAAGACCCTGAAGTCTTGGCCGCTTGGCCGGAGATGCGGTATATGCCCGCCGGCACTGTGTTGAATTGGGCGAATTCGAAACGCTCTTTACTGAGTGATCCGCGTTTTAGCGCCAGTGTGTCCCAACAAACCATTTTTGTGCGGCAAGTATTGATTAAAGCCCTACATGATGCGGGTGCTGGGTTGTTGCTAGGTTCGGATGCACCACAGGTGTTTAATGTGCCCGGATTTGCA
>JBCCFQ010000122.1:0-8064 GCA_039029655.1 Pseudomonadota bacterium
CATGCCTCAAAAGAAGACACCACCACGGCTTTGGCGACGGCCTCAGATTGGGAAACCGAGGGTGGCCACGGAGAGTCGTGTATCTCTTTGTACGCCGAACACCTGAGTTTGTATTTGTAAGAGTATGGGTATCAATCTGAAGACTTTGCTCACTTTGCCGTGAACGCTCACAAAAACGCAGCCAGCAATCCCAATGCCATGCTGCGCAAGCCCATCGACAAGAGACGCTATCTCAGCTCCAAACCTTTGGTTGGCCCAGTGAAGTTGTTCGATGCGCCTCCCATGTGTGATGGTGCCGCGGCCATTATTTTGGCTTCTAGGGAAGTGGCCCTTGAGGCGGAGCGAAACGGGCTCCCCATGGTCCGTGTTCGGGCTTCGGCCATCGGCACCGACTGCCTGTCTCTGGATGATCGAATTGACAAGTTATCCCTGACGGGTGCCAGACGGTCATGCCACTCTGCCTATGAACAAGCAGGGGTGACCGCCGCAGATATTGATCTATTTGAGTTACATGATGCCTATACGGTCATCACCGCATTGAGCCTTGAGGCCGCTGGCTTCGCAAAAGACGGTGAAGGTGCTCGGTTTGGACAGGACGGCGAAATCGCACTCAATGGTCGCTTACCCATTTCTACTTTCGGTGGCCTGAAGGCAAGAGGCCATCCGGTGGGAGCTACCGGCGTGTATCAAATGGCAGAGACCTATCAGCAGCTGACAGAAACTGCCGGTGAAAACCAAGTGCCTAACGCTGAAGTTGCTCTGGTGCAGAACATTGGCGGCACCGGTGCCTCCGTAGTCAGTCATATCCTGACCAAAGAGGCTGCTTAACCCTAACTCAACATGCCTTGGTGGGTGATGAACTGCACGACTTTGTGCAGGCCCTCACCCGCTTTTAGATTGCTAAAGACAAAGGGTTGATCACCGCGCATTTTCTTGGCGTCTCTGTCCATAACTTCTAGAGACGCGCCCACGTGGGGCGCAAGATCAATCTTATTGATCACCAACAAGTCTGATTTTGTGATCCCGGGCCCACCCTTTCGCGGAATCTTATCTCCGGCGGACACGTCAATGACATAAATGGTTAGATCTGACAGTTCAGGACTAAAGGTGGCGCTTAGGTTATCTCCACCGCTCTCCACGAAGATGATATCCAAGTCCATAAATTTAGCTTGCAGTTCCGAGATTGCCGCCAGGTTCATAGAGGCGTCTTCCCGAATGGCCGTATGTGGACATCCCCCTGTTTCAACACCTTGGATTCTCTGAGCATCCAACGCGTTATTTCGGGTTAAGAACTCTGCATCTTCCCGGGTGTAAATGTCATTGGTGACCACCGCAATGCTGTATCGGTCCCTCAAGGTCTGACACAAACTCAGAGTCAGCGCTGTTTTTCCCGAGCCTACTGGACCTCCAATCCCTACTCTTAATGCTTGTTTGCTCATAACTTAGCTTCTAAATATTCGGCTGTATTGATTTTCATGGGCGGCACTCAGCAAAGCTAAACCAGGCAAAGACTGTCCGAGTTCGTCTTCGCTCAAGTTGGCTGCCCGGTTAACCGTTGCGTGGATATCAAGGGACAATTTTTGTAGCAAACGCTGGCCTGCTGTTTGGCCCAAGGGGACCAACTTGATGGCCGCCGCAATTTGATTTTCCATCCAGGACCACGCCAACCCCGCCGCACCAGTAGATGACTCGATGTGCCAGTAATGACACGCCAAAGAATATATAGAAACAAAGCTGGGGACTTCCAACCTTGAGGCTTCAGAGACACCTAAATCGTGCAAAAGCCGTTGCAACGCTAACCCCATATGGCGATCTTCCGCCAAAAGCTCCTTGGTCTCCCGCATAGCCTGCAATTTTTGGTTCAATTGTTCTAAGCGCGTCAAATCCTCTTGCTGCCAACCCCGAAGCATCATGAAAAACATCGGCAAATCGTTTCGACCCAAGCCTTCCGTGAGCAATCCCGAAACCCATTCATACACCATCGTCTCACAGACAACTTGGCCCTGCTCTACAGCACTCTCCATACCACCGGAATAGGCATACGCACCGACTGGCAACGTGGGACTAATCAATTGCCACAGTCGAAGCATCGCCAAGTCATCCATGATGATGACCACCATGATAGGCACCTGACTCAGGCTCGAAGGGTTCGGACTGCTGGGTCACCTTCAGCCCCATTTGTCGACACATGTCGTCCAAAACATGGTCGTGTAAATACTGCAGCCATCCATCGCCAAGCTGCAGGGCCACGTGGCGGTTTCCTAGATGATAGGCGGCACGAGACAAAAGTAGTGTGGACTGGTGGGACACTCTACTGACAGTCTCTGACTTTGCGTCGACTCGAATCACCTGGCCGTGTCCGCCTGTCAAGCAGTCACCGTGACGCAGTATGGTACCTCTCTGTAAGAAGACCCCTACATCAGTGCCATCAGGCAAGGCACAACGAAATCTACTTTTTTGTCGCAAAGCAAATGGTAATTCGACAACACCGTCCAAGGTTTGCGCATCAGCAACTATTTCGGAAAACTCAAGCATCAAAAAAGAAAGTAGCGTTGGGCCAAGGGCAAGACCTTTGCCGGTTCACAGGTCAACAATTGACCATCTGCTCGGACTTCGTAGGTTTGAGCGTCAACCTCCATGGTGGGTTGGTAAGCGTTGTGCACCATGTCTGCTTTTGTCACGCTTCGGCAATTTTTTGTCGCGACGATTTTATTGTTTAAACGATAGCGAGTCTTGATGTCGTCATCCAAGGCCGCCTGGGAGACAAAGCTGACACAGGTTTCGTGTCTTGCTTGTCCCAGTGCACCAAACATCGGTCGGTAATGGACCGGCTGAGGTGTCGGAATAGAGGCATTTGGATCTCCCATGGCGGCAGCAACAATAAAGCCGCCCTTGATGATGAGACTGGGTTTCGCCCCAAAAAATGCGGGTTTCCACAGCACGAGGTCCGCTAACTTACCCACTTCTATAGATCCAACCTCGTGACTAATACCATGAGCAATGGCCGGGTTTATGGTGTACTTTGCGATGTATCGCTTGGCGCGAAAATTGTCTTGCTGATCATTGTCTTCGGGCAAAGCGCCTCTTTGTTGCTTCATTTTGTGGGCCGTTTGCCAAGTGCGGCATACCACCTCGCCCACTCGCCCCATGGCCTGGGAGTCGCTGGCAATCATAGAAAAAGCGCCTAAGTCATGAAGAATATCTTCCGCCGCAATGGTTTCTCGTCTAATACGTGACTCTGCGAAAGCAACATCCTCTGGTATGCCTGGGTCAAGGTGATGACACACCATGAGCATGTCTAAATGTTCATCAATGGTATTCACCGTGTAGGGACGTGTAGGGTTGGTGCTCGAGGGCAATACGTGGGATTCACCACAGGCTTTAATGATGTCAGGCGCATGCCCGCCACCCGCACCCTCGGTGTGATAGGTATGAATCGTTCGGCCCTTGAATGCTGCCAATGTATCTTCGACAAACCCCGATTCGTTCAACGTGTCAGTGTGTATGGCAACTTGAACATCCATAGCTTCGGCTACGGATAGACAATTATCAATGGCCGCCGGGGTTGTACCCCAATCCTCGTGGAGCTTTAAACCCATGGCGCCTGCTTGGATCTGTTCCTGTAAAGCTTCGGGTTGGCTTCCATTACCCTTACCCAAAAATCCAAAGTTCATGGGCAGATCTTCGGCGGCCTGATACATTCGAGCAATATTCCACGGACCCGGTGTACACGTCGTCGCATTGGTTCCTGTGGCAGGCCCGGTACCACCACCTACCATGGTGGTCACACCAGACATTAACGCTTCTTCCACTTGTTGAGGGCAAATGAAGTGAATATGTGCATCAATCGCACCGGCGGTTAGAATACTACCCTCACCCGCAATGACTTCAGTACCTGGCCCTATGGCAATAGTGACACCGGCTTGAGTATCAGGATTCCCCGCCTTACCGATGGCAGCAATACGCCCATCTTTAATGCCAACATCCGCCTTAACGATGCCCCAATGATCCATAATCAGTGCATTGGTGATTAAAGTATCTACAACACTTGCAGACGTTAATTGGCTTTGGCCCATCCCATCACGAATGACTTTGCCGCCACCAAACTTTACCTCGTCCCCGTAAACCGTTGCGTCTTGCTCTACTTCGATAATCAGATCCGTGTCCCCGAGACGCACTCGGTCACCCACGGTGGGGCCAAACATTTCGGCGTAGGCCTGTCGAGAAATCTTGGCCATCACAACGCTCCCATAATCTTGCCTTGAAAACCAAACACCTGCTTGGTACCCAAATATTCCGTCAATTCCACTTCACGCTCTTGACCAGGCTCAAAGCGAACCGCTGTGCCCGCCGGAATGTTGAGACGCATGCCCCGGGTTTTTTCTCTGTCAAAATCCAAAGCGCTATTGGTTTCAAAAAAATGATAGTGGGAACCCACCTGTATTGGCCTGTCCCCTCGATTGGCCACCACCACCGTTAGCGTACGTCGCCCTTCATTGATTTCTATGTCCCCAGATTTAACCAACACCTCGCCAGGAATCATGTTGCCTCCGGCATTATGGGGTTGTGTACGGTAACCAGCTTCGTTCCATCGGGAAATGTCGCCTCTACCTGCACTTCTTTGACCATTTCTGGAATACCTTCCATGACTTGATCACTATTCAACAAGGTTGTGCCATAGTGCATTAGCTCCGCCACGCTTCGACCGTCCCGCGCACCCTCCACGATGGCGTTGGATATCAATGCAATGGACTCTGGATAGTTGAGTTTGACACCCCGCGCTAGACGACGCTCCGCGACCATAGCGGCGGTGAACAAAAGCAACTTATCCTTCTCTCTTGGTGTTAATTCCATGGCGGTTCTCGATTAAGTATTCCAAATTCTGGGTATGCTCACAGGTCGGTCTAACAAGAGAGGCCTCAGGGTTTGCCAAACTCTCACGAAGCGCTCCCGGACATCCCAGGCTTGCGTGCCCAATGCTCGCACGACCAGTACGTTGTTAAGCAAAGTCAATTCCGTATCCGGCAGATCCTCCAGTACCAATTGTGTTTGCTGACACAATGTCTCATCACCTGGATAAGCAATCATCGTGCCAATCACACACTGCCCTTTTAAACCCCAGAAGGCTTTTGCCATTTTTGATTGGGGATCTAAGCGAAGCGTGTCAACGAAGGACAGTTTTTGGTCGGTTTCCAACGATAGTATCAAAGTCGCGTTACCCTTCTCATACAAAAACTCACCAGCAGGTCTTCCCAAACACACAATGTCCCAGACAAACCCTCTCCCTTGTGCACCAAAATGGAGCGTTGTCTGACTTGAGAAGCGACTTTGATCGAACAAAATGGTCTCTTGAGGAAACCACTCAAGGGTCCCATCTACTTTTATGTGGTTTGACACCGAGGAGGTATCACCCAAAGACCGATACACTTTGCTGGCACCCGGAGTTGTCACTAAGACCCCAGCGTTTTCCCTTACATTCACATTGACCGTCAATTCATCCCCCGCCACAAAACCACCCGGGGGATGAAGGAGATAAAGATGGGGTGTATCGCCCTCTGGATAGAAAGGCCTTTGTATGCGCAATGGTCCAACATGCTTAGCATAGGACACGACGGTCTTGCCTGTCTTAGTCCCGGCTAGGGTGAGGTCAATGGATGCACGCCAACCCTCCCGGGTCGATCCTTCCGGCAGCTCATTCTCTTTGTTTTTGGTTGTTTTTATTTTTGGAGCAGACAAGATCAATGCTTTGGTTACGACTTTTAACCATCATAACCTAAGGATTCGGATCCAGCATCAGCCTTTTTCCACAAGGCTTAAGGGCGTTTAATTCGGTGGGTTATGGGTCATCAAGAATTCATCTATCGCCTTAAGCATGCTCAGTCGAGTTTCGCTTCGAGACAACCAATGATCTTCACCTGCCAATGTCACAAGCTGATGAGGCTTTCCCGCCTTTTTGAGTGCTCGAGCCATGTTCGTTGATTGATACATTGGGACGACAGTGTCGTCCTTTCCGTGAATGAGTAGCACGGGTGCTTGGAATTGCTCGGCGAACCTTGACGGAGAAACGTCTTTGAGGTCTGCAATGGTCAAGTTTGAACCTCGCATAACTTGGTTCCAATAGGTCACCACCCATGACCGTGAACCATGATCATTTTTTTCCCTTTGCAGCATCTTAGGTAGATTTGAAAAACCAGCCACGGAGATCACACATCGATAGTGCTCAGACGAGAAGGCGCCACCCGCCAAAGCAGAATAACCGCCATAGGATGCTCCCATGATACACACCCGATCAGCGTCGGCATAACCAGCCTTAGTCAAAGCTATGACTCCGTCAGTGACGTCATCCTGCATCTCCTGTCCCCACTTACCCCTGCCAGCATCTCGGAAAGACACACCAAAGCCAGAGGAGCCTCTGAAGTTAGGTTGCAACACGAGATAACCCTTACTTGCAAAGTACTGAGCCCACCAATCAAACCCAATCTCAGTGTGACTCTCTGGTCCACCGTGTGGGAAAACGATGAGGGGCAATCTCTCCGTGTCCTTCTTTCCAGGGGGCCACGTCAGTATCGCAGGAATACTCTGACCGTCCCGGGCCTTGTAGCGAATCGCCACAACTTCTCCAACATCTTTGATTTTCGGATACTGTGAAACCAACCGCCGTGCCTCGGACTTTTCTGTATCAAATAGAAAGTAGGTATTCGGGATGCTGCTCCCGCCCACCAAAACGATCGCAACCTTCTCGTCAGCAGTGAGCGCGGTGTAGCGAACGGCGTTATTCGGGAACGCTGCCCTAAGACTCTCATAACGTGCGGCCGCTTCGTCGTCCATAAAATGATAGTTTGGCTCAAAACCGCTGGATATGAAGGCACGAATTTTTCTATTTTGCCCGCTAAAGAAACCCTCCACGTCGGCATCCTGCAACTTGATAAGCGGTTTTGAAATACTTCCGTCAATCAGAGAAATTGTGTGTACGAAAGTCTCGGTATCAGTCGTTTTGCTGAAGTAGAGCTTAGTCTCATCTTCGGACACCGCACCTACGTTTATATCGGGTAATTCGCATTCGCACGAGTAGATTCGTTTTGCAGCTCCGGAGTGATAGGAGAACAACTTGTATTCGTGCTTTCCATCGTTGAAGTCTTCTCGCGCAAGAATTCGCCCCTTCTCGCCTAGGTACCAGTCCCAGGTGTGTGAATTGCCGTTGGCATACTTCTTACCTCGGCCATTCTTCAGTCGGACTTCGTATAAGTCATAGGCGCGGTCTTTGGAAAAAGCACTCATGTAAACTTTTTCCGCCTCGGCGTCAACGCCAACAACTCGAGAAACGGAAGATGAGGCCTCATGGATATTTCGATGCCTTTGCAGTAACACATCACTCTCGCGAGACTCAATATTCACCATGAGAACACCAAAGTACTCACTTTTTTGAGTGTAGATTCGCTTGATGGTGGAACCATAAACCAGCAGATGTTTGTTGGTTACGAACCTCAATCGACGAGCTTTGAATGCACTTGCATCCACTGAAAGAAGGACTTTGCTGTCCGCTAGTCTCATGACCAAGACTTCGTCTTCCTGGTTCTTGTGCCGGAGTAATGCTAGGTGACTACCGTCCGGAGAGATGGTGACCGCTCTGAATTCCGGCAGCTGTCCATAGTATTCGATGTCAGACGCGAAGGCTGACGGCAGGCCGACGATCATAATCATCAACATGCAGAATAAGACCGGGCAGCGACTGCTATTCAATGGAATGTCCCTAATTCCCCAAAAGACAGGAGAACCATACTCTACATCCAGCAAGGTATTTGAGCACTAGATCACAATCGCGGGCCACGGTCGGCGCTCTTGTAGTCCGCCGTGGGTTTGGGCGAATCAGAATTCGCCAATTGTGATCGACCTCGCAAATCCATTGGAAATGCTTTACGTTAAGTTAAAAACGCGATCAGCGCTCTAAGGAAATGGTTAGAGTGTGCAAAACACCAAGGAAAAAAGGGAATTTATTGTGTTTGCAAAAAGGATATTGTGGGCAACGTTTTTTACGGCCATATCATGCGCTTCGGCTGAAAAAAC
>JBCCFQ010000123.1:0-8051 GCA_039029655.1 Pseudomonadota bacterium
AGTCACGCCAAGCACTCGGCTTATTTACTTGGTTAACCCAAACAACCCCACGGGTATGGCTTTGAATGCGGACGACCTCAGAAGTTTTTGTCAAACCGTCAGCAAACAAGCCACGGTATTGGTTGATGAAGCCTATAACGAACTCACCGACAATCCAGCAAAGGAAACCATGATGGATTTGGTACGGAACAATGAAAATGTCATGGTGAGCCGAACCTTTTCCAAAGTGTTTGGACTTGCAGGCATGCGAGTTGGTTACACTATGGCGCCCGCCTCCTTAGCTCAGCGATTGAAACAAACCGTGATGTCCTGGCCAAACTCTATCGGCGTGGCGGCGGCCGTAGCGAGCTTCAAGGATGCGGAGTTTTTAGAATTCTCACGAAAAAAGATTGCCCAAGGGCGAAAAATTGCGATCGATGCTTTCCGCCAACGGGGTATTGACCCGTTACCCTCTAAGACCAATTTCGTCTATGCGGACATAAAGCAGGATGCCAACCAGTTCGCACGACGAATGCGAGATCAGGGTGTTCACATCGCCTCTGCTTATTCCGGCTACCCTAACTACTCTCGAGTCAGTATGGGTCGATTAGAGGACCTTGAAAGGTTTGCCGAGGTTCTTAGGAAAGTCATCTGAACCGTGCGCGAACGAGAACTCGCGCACGGTCCAAAACAGCTACCAAATCTTCACTCGCTCCCCCGGTGGAAGATACAGTTCATCAGCTTCCGCAACCTCAAAGGCTTCATAAAACTCAGGCACATTCCGAACTACACCATTGACTCGATACATGCCTGGAGAATGTGGATCGGTGTTAATCTGATGGCGTAACGCCTCTTCACGATACTTACCCCGCCAAGCTTGGCCATATCCAAGAAAGACCCGTTGCCAACCCGTGTAACCGTCCATAGTTGGCGGTTCTTTTCCGTCCAAAGAAATTTTGTATGCCAACAGACCAATACTCAGCCCGCCCAAATCGCCGATGTTCTCACCCAGTGTAAACTCGCCATTAACATTCAGATCATCAAAGGGCTTAAATGCAGAATACTGGTCAACTAACTTAGACGTTCGAGCTTTGAACTCAGCTCTATCATCATCCGTCCACCAGTTTCGTAGAACCCCGTCGCCGTCAAACGTGCTACCAGAGTCATCAAAGCCGTGTCCAATCTCGTGCCCAATAACGGCACCGATGGCACCATAGTTCACCGCATCTTCCGCATTAAGATCAAAATAGGGTGGCTGCAGAATGGCCGCAGGAAAAACAATCTCGTTTAATGGCGGATTGTAGTAAGCGTTGACGGTTTGTGGCGTCATGGCCCACTCGCCACGATCCACTGGACCATCTTGACGCTCAATATTGAACTCATAATTGGCCAGAGAAGAACGCTTCATGTTGCCCAACAAATCCTCACGATCGATTGTGAGCTTTGAGTAATCCTTCCATTCGTCTGGGTAGCCAATCTTTGGCGTAAACTTGCCGAGTTTATCCAAGGCTTGAGCACGGGTTTCCTCACCCATCCAATCCAATTCCTTGATACTCTTCTCATAGGCCTTTATCAGATTACCTACTAATTCTTGCATCTTGGCTTTGGCTTCTGGGGGGAAATGTCGCGACACATACACCTTCCCTACAACCTCACCGAGATTCGCATTGACAACATTAACACCACGACGCCAAAGTGGTTGTTGCTCTTCAACACCCCGCAGCGTCTTTGAATAAAACTCGAAGTTCTGTCGATCGAGATCCTCGTTCAACAGGTTTGCCCAATTGTTCAGCACCGTCCATTTCAGATAAGTCTTCCATTCATCCATGTCGGTCTCTTGAATAATGCCATCCAGTGCTTTCATGTAATCCAACTGTGTGACGACTAAACCATCAATGCCGGCGATTTCTGCTTCATTGAGAAAGCTCGTCCAGGCGAAGTTTGGCATCAGTTCAGGCAATTCATCCAAAGGAATTTTGTTATATAGGGCCACCATATTCCTGGTTTGCTCTTTTTTCATATGTTCGCCGGCCAGTCGGGTTTCTAAACCCATAATGGTTTCAGCCGCCGACTCCCCTTCCTCGAGCCCAGCAATATCAAACATCTTTGCGATGTGCTCTACATACTTGGTGCGAATCTCTACAGACCTTTCGTCTTCAAGAAAATAAAACTCCCGATCAGGTAACCCCAAGCCACCCTGAAAGGTATACATCATATAGGTGTTGGGATTTTTGAAATCCACATACTGACCAACAACAAAAGGGACGCCCAAACCCAACTTATTGGCTTGTGCGAAATACACCGCCAAGTCTTCGTAGTTCCCAAGCGTATCAATCTCAGAGAAGTCCGCTGCCAGGGGGGACACCCCAAGCTGGTTTCGTTGATCCATGTTCATATATGAGGAAAAAAGGTCACCAACCTTTTGTTCATCGCTGCCTTTTTCAAAGTCTCCGGCGGCCGATTCCTCGATGATGGCCTTTACATGTTCTTGGGACTCGTCCCGCAAGATTGTAAAGATGCTGTAAGAAGGTTTGTCTGCGGGAATTTCCGTGGCAGCAATCCAACTTCCATTAACATAAGAATGAAAGTCATTTCCTGGGCGCACGTCGGTATTCATGTAATCCAATAACAACCCGCTATGCAGGGTATCGGTTACAGCAGAAACACCCGGCGCGGATGCCTGTTTTTGGCCACACGCCACAACCCCGGCGGTCACCAATAGAACAAGAATTAGTTTTTTCACTGTATTTATCCTGTTGAATTTGTTACAGAAGCACTACTGGATAGATGCGTGAGAGGTCTGCCCAGTCGCTAGATAATGAGCAATTTTATCGATTTTCTTGAATCTAGGCCCGTACTTTCTGGTTTCTTGCCGTCTTAAGCGGCTATATCGAAGGCTACTCTAAGTTCGCGAATGGTGCCGGCCACCCGTTGAACAATCTCAATAACTGCCGCCTCATTCAACGCTTGATCGCTGAGCACACCTGGGAAAGGGAATACCAAGTCCTGAAATTCAAGACCTGGCACTTCCAGCATTTGGGATAGTGTGTTGGCCAAGTGCACAAGGCGCACCTCTTGGTGGTGTTCACTAGGCGCTTGAAATGGCTGATGGTGATAGGAAATGCAGGCAACCAGTTTTTCCGGGAACTGCCATCGTTCCGCTAATAATCCACCCAAGGTACCGTGGTGAAAACCTAATTTCGAAACCACGACTTCGTGGGCCTGAATACCCGGACTTTCTTGACGTTGCACCTGTACCTCAAGGGCAATGTGAGGCGCTTGCCGAAACAAGACCAAACGCCCGATGTCGTGCAATAAACCTGCCGTAAACAAACTGTCTTTGTCCAAGCCTCCCTCTCGTTGGGCCAATTCCCTAGCAATGGCGGCACAGTACACGCTGTGTCTCCAGAAGTGATTGACGTCTAACTTACCGCTATGGATAACGCCAAGGGTACTCTTCGCTGAGATAGCCAATACGATGTCCCGGACTGCCTGATTCCCAATGAGTGTGATGGCACGATGAATGCTTTCTATTCTCTTGGGAAACGCATAAATAGCACAATTGGCTAGACGTAGTATCCCCGCAGCGATGTCGGGGGCTGTTTCGATTTCCTTGGCGATTCGACCCGCACTGTACACCTGGCTTTGCACCATCTGGTTTATGCGAATAGCCACATCAGGGAAGCTCAGTACATCTTGAACGCCTCGCAACATGACTTTTGCTGCTGAAGTATCTATAGACACGAACACGAGACTCCGAAACACACTGGCATACGCTGGGTTATCGGCCATACTCGTTTAGACTAAAGCGAACTCACGCGAAATGGAGAACACAATGGACAAACCCATCGTGAATCTGGCAGACCTAGACTTTACCGAGTTTAGTAACGGTAATCGGTTCCAAGCGTTCCGAGCACCCGTATCCAGTCTGATTGGTGGCAAGAAGTTAGGCTACGCGGTCATCAAGCTAAAACCGGGAAAACGAGCCTGGCCTTATCACTCTCACCACGTCAATGAAGAAATGTTTTTTGTACTGGAAGGCAGCGGTACTCTTCGCCATGCCGACGAAGAATTTCCTATCAAAGCTGGAGACTTTATTTGTTCTCCGCCAGATCCTGAGCAACCTCATCAAATCATTAACTCCTCTCAGAAAGAGTTAGTTTATTTGGCATTGAGTACCGAGATGGACACAGATGTTTTCTTGTACCCAGACTCCCAGAAGTATGGTGTGTGGCACAGTGAGTCGAAAAAGCCTGACGACGGCAAAGGCTTCTTAGTGTTTGCCAGAAAATCAACCGCGGTGGATTATTGGGACGGCGAAGACTGAGTGTGTTCTCTGGGCAGTCGAATGGCCACCACCGTGTTATCAAAACCTGTGGGGATCAAGACAAGTGAGTGATCTTTCGCATAGCCGTGATTTGCGCTACTGACACCGTCACCTCCTAAGACAGACACGGCGTTCTTTTTTAGTCTCACCAAAGGGCCTCCGACAGGGGTCACTTGAAGGGTGCCATCGCTCTCAAACTCTATGCCGTCTATGTCGCGAAGCCATTCGGGACCTAGGCGAGTGACCTCCTGAGTTTTCAGATTCACACACCACAGGCGGTCACCTCCAACAAAGAGCAAGTCATTGTTTACGGCTATGCCGTTGGCACCGTCGAAACTCACACCTGAAGGGAATATTTCGGGTCGTTGGCCATGTCTAACTCGAATAACGTGCCCCGCCGCTGTGTCGGTCACATAAATTGTACCCGCCTCTGTGACGGCGATGTCATTGGCAACTTTGGTGGACAAATCCACGACTCTGATGGGCTTGTAGTCAGGCCAGGAAAAGACACGTACCCGATTCCCGTCGATGACAAAGAGCTCGTCATTCACCAACGCCATTCCTAAGGGCGCATCTAGCTGGTCTACAACACGCCAATCCAAAGTTTCGCCATCAAGCCCTAGCAAGGTTAAGAATCCATTACCTTGTTGGTTGAAGCCGCAGACATTGGAGACTAGAAGGGTGTTATCGGGTAGTGGCAATACAGTCTCAGGCTCGCAGAACTCCCCCTCAGCAACCCAGACGATATCGGCCGGTTCCGGCGTAGGCATGGCACTGGTTAGTTGGACGACTAAGATCAATTGCAACCAAATCATCATAAACCTTGAATCTGGAATTGGAACGGAGCTGGCCAGCTCGAATGATGATCGTGTTAACCCGACACGAATGCAATGACATCAAACCAGCCAGCTCCGATTTTGACCTTTCGGCTAGACCTTGCCGACCTCAAGAGTCCCGCAGGACCATCACAGGGTCACAATAAACTCACCGCTCCATGTTTGGGTGGACTGACCACTGAGATACTCAAAAGACTTTTTATTCTTTTTCTTGAGGTCGAAAGCTTATACCAAATAGCCCCTGGCGTAATGGTCAAATCTGCCAAAAATCGCTCCTCCAACCCTCCACTCACCGGGCCTATCCATGGATCCCAACGCAAACAGCGACTTAAGAATGTTGCTTCGCAACAATCCGGCGGAATTTTTTAGTCTAAAATGATAAAAAAAGCCCTGGAGACAACACATGGCCGGAGGATTTGCCAAAGATGGCGCCGTCCAAGACCAGATCGATGCCAGCATTAACGATGCCATCGATCACGCCAGACAACGGCTCCCCCAAGGCGAGAGCCTAAGACATTGCGAGGAATGTGGAGAAGCCATCCCTGAGGGCCGCAGACGCGCTCTACCAGGGGTCCGACTGTGCGTCCAGTGCCAATCCGCTGAAGATGAACGGACCCAACTCACAACGGGTTACAACCGTCGCGGCAGCAAGGACAGCCAGCTACGCTAGCGACTGAATAAGCCAGCTATAAATCCACTCGTAACCGCTCGTCCAAAGCGTCTCTCACCCGCCGATTCTCAAGATCGCTGGATATGTTCTGCATCACTTGTCGATACAGATCGATGTTCTCTTGATTAGTGGGCATTCTTCTTACGATCTGTAGCAGTGCCTCTGCACATTCAAAGTCACTGTCGATGCCAGACGCTACTTTGATCGCTCCCGCCCAAGCCAACGAGTCCGCGTCGGCATACTTGGCAAAACCACCCAAGGCCGCTCGCCGCTCAAAATCCGAATCGATCTCACCGGCTGCGGATAGATAGGCAGACGGAAGATCTGGGTGTCGGTCTATTCTCGACGCCACCTGCTGTAACAGGGATCGAAGTTCAAAGTCAGAGTCTATGCTTCGTCCAGCAATGAGAACTACCTTAGGTAAAGTTTCCGAAGGGACTTCAGTATCCGACAACAAAGTGGAAAAGGCATGACGCATTTCAAAATCTGAATCCATGGTCGCGATAAGTTTGACCAACTGTTCTGGCGCAAGCTTCTCAACATCACTATGGCTCATGATGTAGGTGGACAGTGAACGAAGTTCGAAATCAGAGTCGATACTTTCGGCTGTTTTGAGAATGCGAATAGCGCGATCGTTGGTGAGTTCCAAATCTGATGCAATGGACGTCAATGCTTGTCGAGATTCGAAATCGGAATCGATGGTGCCCGCTTGATCCATCAACCGGGAAAACTGATGCCGGTTGAGATCACCCAATGGCGTCAATGCTTGAATATAGATTCTTCGAACGTGATCCCCCGAAATCAACCCGATCTCATTTAACACCGAATCGGCACCACCTTGGCGATGAATCTGGCCAACGCGCTGTTTGGCGTTGAAGCCTGTTTCCCGCATCAGCCTCGGGAGTATTTCAATCACCCAGGCCTCCATGTCTTCATCGGGTTCAACGGTTTTACCATTCAGCCAATACTGTTTAGATATCTCGCTCCCTGATCGCTTGAATCGAACCTTACGGGTTGTCTTTCCATCTCGTTCTTCAACATCTAGCCTCGCACCTCTGTCCATAACCGAGACATCGGTTTCGTCGTCATTCAGTTCAAAATTCCCCCGACCTTTGACTTTGAGCATATAACCACGCTTTCGCTGGGTAATGTCAATGACGTTTATGTTTCCATTATCATCGGTCTCAATACGAGTCATTGTTCCAACGCGAACAGAATCCGTTTTTTCCCGTTTCTCTTTCGCGGCGGTAGGTCGAACTTCTCGTTCTACTTGCCTTGCCTGTAAGACAACCGCGCGCTCTTCCCGTCGCATGGCTTCCTCAACCCGACGCGCTTCTTTTTCGAGCTTCAACTCCTGGCGGCGAATCTCTCTTTCCATTTCACGAGCCTCCATGGCCGCCTGTCTTTCTGCCTGTTCCTCCACTTGACGATGGGCTTGTCTCGCCCGTTCCATTTCCCGCTCATGCATTGCTTCGTGACGTTTGCGTTCCCGCTCATGAGCACGCTCAACCGCTTCTACATGTCCGTCGTGATGCTCTTCCAGATCATCTTTATGTTGTTCATGAACTTCGGCTGGTTCGTCCGCCACAACGACGTCATCCTGAGCAATGGAAAAAGTAGGGGCAACCAAAACCAGCACTACCAGTGTCGCCAGAGAAATCAGCTTTAGTGGCCACCCCGGCGCGCCTTGTTGAAAAAGCTCGGGTTCTAGCAAACGCCGTACGCGAACCAAAAAGGTCGACGGGCGACTCGCCATTGCCGCACCCCAGGCCGGTTCTAAGACAGCCTGCTCTGCACACTGAGTTAGTGATTCCGCTACAGCTTTTTGATCCCCGGTCATAGAAACGGCCATTTCGTCGGCAATCATTTCAGCAACATCTGCCATGCGATGATGGGCTAGGTGGAGCAGCGGCTGGAAAAACAACACGCGTCGTAAAATATTGCTAAACAGCAACCAAAGCGCATCCATACGCAGGCAATGAGCTAATTCATGGGCCAAAACAGCCTTTAGGTTTTTGTCACTTAAACGCTGGGCCACCCACTGTGGTAGACATATCTCATGATTGGGCAAGCTGACGGGACCTGCACCTCTTTCGTTAACGGTGACTTTGGGCGCTCCCAGTAGAGACCGGCGACGGGCGATCAATTGACGCAACAGAACCGCTGGTCGAGTATTTGCGCCCAGCAGCCGCCGCGTACCCAACAACTCAATCACCGTTTTTAAGGTCACCAAAAACCG
>JBCCFQ010000124.1:0-8049 GCA_039029655.1 Pseudomonadota bacterium
CATTGCCAATCCGATGACCATCAATCGACACTACCGGCAATACAAAAGTAGACGCACTGGTGACAAATGCTTCTGATGCCTCATGGGCTTCGGCGACTGTGAATGGGCGTTCAACTAAGTGATATTGTTCCGATTGACACAGTGCCATTACTGAGGACCGCGTGATGCCAGCCAATATCTTATGACCGACTTGTCGGGTAATGATGTTGCCTTGCGCGTCCACGATAAAGGCATTATTCGATGTGCCTTCTGTTATCACACCGTCTTCCTCAAACCAGGCGTCGTCAGCCCCTTGATCCAAAGCAGACTGTTTGGCCATGGACGCTGCAAGTAAACCAACGGTTTTGATATCGCGACGCGCCCAGCGGATATCGGGCGTTGTGATTACCGTAATCCCAGTGATGGCCGCTGGGTTTTCCACCAAAGGACGGGACGAACTGAACATCACCAAAGTGGGCTCAGGCTTTTTTGGATAGGCGAAATCTCTGGGTGCACTGCCACGGGTTATTTGCAGATAGACCGTTCCTTCATGGACATGATTGCGGGAGACCAATTGCCGTTGCAGCTCAACAATTTCTTCAGGACTTAGAGGCCAAGGCATGTTGAGCTCCGACAAGGAACGGTTCAGTCGAGCCATGTGACCTGAGTTGTCTACCAACTTGCCATCTAGAACGGAAGTCACTTCGTAAACGCCATCGGCAAACAAAAAACCGCGATCAAAAACGGACACCTTTGCTTGTTGGGTGGATACGAATTCATTGTTTACGAAAGCCACTTCAGTCATGTGTTAACCCCAAAGCTTGGAATCAGGTTTGTGCATCTCGGTACCTTTATAGTAGATACCGGGTTCGCGATCTTGTTTAAGCCATAGTGGTCCATCCAGATCCACCACATCAACATTTTGGGCTAAGAAAAACGCCGGCGCCATTCCCAGGCTGGTCCCAACCATGCAGCCCACCATCACTTTTAATCCCCGATCCTCGGCGGCCTGACGCGTTTCTATGGCTTCGCTCAATCCTCCGGTTTTGTCGAGCTTTACATTGACCATGTCATAGCGTTCTTCAAGACCGGCGATGGACTTAGCGTCATGGCAAGACTCGTCCGCGCAAATGGTAATTGGGCGATCAAGATGGGCAAGGGCCCGGTCGTTGCCGACAGGAAAAGGTTGTTCGATCACTTCAACATTGAGGGCCACGAGTTCAGGCAGCAACGCCTCGTTGTCGGCAACGCTCCATGCTTCATTTGCGTCCAACACTAAGCGACTCAAGGGTGCGCCGGCTCTGACTGCTCTAAGCCTTTCCAAGTCGCCCCGCCCACCTAGCTTAATTTTGAGCAATGGCGTTTCGCTTTGTTGTTGGGCGGCGGCATGCATGGCCTTGGGCTCGTCCAACGATAGGGTATATGCGCTCAGTAACGAGTCGCTGGTGGTGCCTAGCACATCGCTGATGTCGCGACCTTGTGCCTTACATTCAAGGTCCCAAAGCGCACAGTCCATGGCGTTTCGTGCCGCCCCTGGCGAGAGACGGTGCTTTAGTTTATCTCGAGTAAGTCTCTGTGCTGAAGACCCATGAATCTGTTTAAGAACCGACTCGATAGTCTCCCCGTAACGTGCGTAGGGTACACACTCACCTCGTCCCGCGACGCCGTCTTGCTCGACTTGAACCACCACCACATCCGCGGCGGTTTTTGCGCCACGAGAGATTCGAAACTCGCCTGCTAGCGGCCAAGATTCATGTGTGGCTGAGATTTTCAAGGGTTAAAGCATGTAGTCAACAATGGCTGCGACTCCATCTCTTACAGGATCCACCGCAGGTAGGCCTATGCGGTCAGATAGGGTCTGAAGAAAATCGCTTCCCGCGCTCTGATCCATCGCTGAGGTATTGACACATGCACCCACAAAACGTGCGTCTGGGTTGGTTAGCTGTGCCGCCGATAAGTTTGCTTCCATGCAGCGGGTGATATCGGGAATTGGATAATGGGGTAAGCCTCGTAGATGGGTGCGTGTGGGTTCGTGACACAACACCAGAGCATCCGGTTGTGCCCCGTGCAATAAACCTAAGGACACGCCGGCAAAAGAGGGGTGAAACAGACTGCCTTGGCCTTCCACAATATCCCAGTGATCGTCTTTTCCTTCCGGAGCCAGAGTCTCTACAGCGCCGGCGATAAAATCTGCTACCACCGCGTCCACAGACACCCCACTGCCGGCGACTAATATTCCAGTTTGCCCGGTGGCTCTAAAGTCTGCGGCAACACCACGTTGGTGTAATTCTTTTTCGAACGCCAGCGCGGTATACATCTTTCCGCAGGAACAGTCGGTTCCCACGGGAAGCAATCGTTTGCCACTTCGTTTCTTCCCGGTGGCTATTGGGAATGTTGTCGTTGGGTGTCGCACGTCAAATAGTTGTTGCCCTGTTGACTCAGCTGCTGCGGCGAGTATCGGCACATCGTTGAGACGGTTGTGCAATCCCGCAGCAATGTCATAACCCAGGTGCAAAGCCTTTTCTAAATGGGTGAGCCAGGTGTCGCTGATGATACCGCCGCGATTGGCGACGCCAACAACTAGAGTCTTTGCGCCAAGGTCTTTAGCTTCCTCCAAACCGTAGTCCTTAAGACCGGTATCAGCATGGCAATCATCCAGACGCAGTTGCCCGACACAGTCGTCGGGACGCCAGTGCTGTATGCCCACCGCAACTTTTGCGCTCAATTGGTCTGGCGCGTCGCCAAGAAACAGTAAGTAGGGTTTTTTTATCATTTTTGTGCCCAGGGTAATGTGAAACTGTGTTGCATGATGCGCTATCCGATGGCGTGTCAGCATAGTATAGTTTACTGGCAATGACGAATGACGTACTACCTAGCCTGCAGGTCAATCTTGCGGCCTTAAAACAAAACTATCATGGCTTGACTCAGCGCTGTCACGGACAGGTTGCAGCGGTGGTCAAGGCGGATGCTTATGGTCTAGGGTTGGGCCAGGTATCCAAAGCGTTGTGGGCAGCGGGTTGTCGTACGTTCTTTGTCGCGTACACAAGAGAAGGCGCGGCTCTCCGTCGACATTGTCCGGACGCCGATATTTTTGTGTTTGCTCCCTATGTAGAGGAGGAGGCGGCTGAGTTACTTCGGCACCAATTGAAGCCGTGTCTGTACTCTGTGTCAGGTTGCAAAGCATTTTCTCAAGCGTCCGCCAGCCACGGTGGCACCGCTTCCGTGGCACTCCATGTTGAGACTGGTATCAATCGCTTGGGATTATCAGAACAAGACCTTCACCAAGTCCTTGAAAATTACTCTGAGGCTTTGTCCGTCGAACTCGTGATGAGTCATTTAGCCTGTGCTGATGATACTCAGTCGGAGCGAAACCCCATGCAGCTTGAGCGGTTTCAGGGGATTCGTGCCCTGTTACCCGATGTGCCAGCAAGCCTGGCCAATTCCGGTGGTGTGTTTCTGGGCGACGATTACCACTTCGACATAGTGCGACCCGGAATTGCCCTGTATGGATGCGATCCACATTACGGTGACGTGGATGCACCCAGGGTCGATTGCGTCGCCACTCTAAGTAGCAAGGTGGTGCAAATAAAGTCCGTGAACGCGGGGGAAGGTGTCGGGTACGGAGCCAGTGTTGTGCTGGACTCGAAAAAACGGCTTGGCGTTGTGATCGGTGGGTATGCCGATGGTGTTGTTCGTTTGTTGGGTGAGCCGGATTCTGATGCTTTTTTGGTCAACGTGGGGCAACGAAAGTCCTCCTTGGTAGGACGGATCTCTATGGACTCCTGCACCATTGATTTAAGTGGGGAAGGGTTCGAACAGGTCAGCGTTGGCCAAACCGTGCAATTTTTTGGGCCAGACGCTCCGTTAGAGGTAGTGGCAAGACATGCTCGCACCATTCCTTATGAGATTCTGACTCATGTGGGCGCGCGAGTAACCCGCGAATACTCACAATGAGGTACAGCCCCCTGTTTGGGGTATGGGTTTTCCTTTACTGTGGGTTCGCTGCTTTTCCAAGTCAGGCGTCGCCCAATATCTTGCTGATCTATGTGGATGACCTTGGTTATGGAGACCTTGGGAGCTTTGGTCATCCCGTTATTAAGACGCCTAGCTTGGATCAGTTGGCCGAGGAGGGGCTTAGTCTTAGAAACTACTACGCCTCTTCTGGCTTGTGCTCTCCATCGCGAGCTGCGCTACTGACCGGTCGCCTACCGTATCGCACGGGTATCAAGAGTTGGATTCCAGAAGCATCTGGGGTCTTTCTAAAGACTTCTGAAATTACTTTGGCAGAGTTACTGCTTGAGCAAAACTATCAAACGGCCTTAGTAGGAAAATGGCATTTGAACTCAAGCCTGGAGAACAAGAAAGAACCCCAACCCAAGGATCATGGCTTTCAACACGCCTTTGGTCATAATGCCTTTCAAATTCCCACTAACAAGAATCCAACCAATCTGTACAGAAACGGTAAGCATGTTCAAAACGTGGAAGGGTATACGGCAGATCTTTTTGCAGATGAGGCCATATCCTGGTTAGAAAAAAGAAATCCGAAGCAACCGTTTTTCTTATTCTTCAGTATGGCAGAACCTCACACCACCATTGAAAATCCAGCCGAGTACAATGCAATGTACGCTGACTATACCCAGGGTGAAGTCGTGCCTATCCCTTCCGGTGAGGTGGAGCCACCCAAACATAAGCTCATACCTCGTGGGCCTGGAGAGTACTACGCTAACGTGACTTATATGGATCATCAGATAGGCCGGGTACTGAGCGCCCTCGATGACCTTGATCTGACTGAGAATACAGTAGTGATCTTTACCAGCGACAATGGTCCGGTGACGTCTAACTGGATTAACTGGTGGGAGGTGAATGCGTATGGCAGTACCGGTGGTTTAAGAGGTCGAAAACACTTGTTGTACGAGGGTGGCATAAAGGTACCCGCCATTGTGCGTTTTCCTGGTGTCACTCGCCCGGGCTCGGAAACAAATGAACTGGTGGTGGGAACGGATTGGTTTGTGACCCTGGCAAACATGGTGGGTGCAGAGGTTCCTACTGATCGTATGATCGATGGTATCGATGTGTCTGGCGTTTTTTTGGGGCAATCGTTAGAGGAAAGGACGCTTTTCTGGTCCTTGGATGCGGTGTCGAATCTTGAGCATGTGGTTCGGCGGGGCCGGTGGAAGTTGTTTTTGGATCGGGAGGGAAATCCCCAAGAGCTTTATGACCTTCAGAGCGATCCGTTGGAATTTTTCAATGTCGTAACTGAGCGTAAAAAAATACGACAAGATCTGAGGCAAGCGTTTGATGCTTACTATTCATCCATTTCTGATGGACATTAGGTCGCTCTTGGTGGCAGGGAAGCTTCATTAAAGAAATGAGAAATCAAAGTATAGCGAATACCTTTGGTGGTCTCTTGGACTTCGTGGAGTAAGGCAGAAGAGAAAACCAACGCAGTCCCGGGTTCGGACTTGTAACCCAAATCACCATATTCTTTAAACATCACTTCACCGCCTTGGTAATCATCATTGAGATTTAATGATAGTGCGAAGCGTCGATAGGCGGTGGCGGCGCTGACATTGTCACGATGCCCCATGGGATTGCCACCTCGTTCTCCTACATAGCGCGCAATGTGTAGATCCTCTCGTCGAGTCACTTCGTAGGCAAACGCTCTTTGAATCTGCGGAGTGACGCGACTGAATATGCGTTGGTCTAAGAACTTTAGCGTGTTTTGATCCTTGATCACGTGATCCACACGATCTTGGCGATGATGTTCATACACAGGCATTTTGTAGTCACCGGGTAATTCGCCCGGTCGAGGTGGACGTACCGTAAAAGGTCCGCCGGTCTCGAAAGACTCGATGAGGCCGGTACACTCCTCCGGAGATAAGACGTTTGGCACCAGTAATACCGGAGGGTGATCGGGTTGCCACGAAGCATCCGAGCGAACAACCTGTCCGTTTCGCACTAAGGTCATACATGTCTCCAATGTGTTGCCTGGATCTGCCGGTGAGTCAAACCAGGTGAGTATTTGTCTTAAGGGTGTCAACAACACCATACGCCAAGACTCACCATGGGCTTTGTGTAAACCATATGAGGCAAACGTTGCCCCAGTCGAGTCGCCCAAAATAGGGCCGTTAAACCCCACGGATTGCCGTAGCTGTCTATTCGCAACGGCGTCGCTGCTTGACGAAATCACCACCAAAGCGATGTTACTGGTGTTAAGTTTCTGTTCCGCTGCCGCAACTGCTTTTAGCAATGCGATGTTGTCGTCAGCGCTGGTCTGATTGAGAAACACCAACAACATGGGTTTGCCTGACAAGTGATCGTCCATGAGTTTGAGAGGGCGACCGTCTTGGTCCCTGAGATCAAAAGGTAAGGCAAAATCACCCCGCCAGATGGGTCGTACATAGGCGGCAATTTGATTCGCCGCAATGTCATAGGTGGGGCGAGTGTCACTCATGGCTTAGCTACAGTTGTTTTCCAACCAGGCCAGTACCGTTCGTTGCAGCATGATTCGTGTGGCGGAGAAAGAGTGATCCCCAGGGATGATGGATTCTTGAACCTGTATCTGCGCTTCTCTATAAGCGCTAGCGACGCTGGCCTGAACGTCAGGCGGCACGACGGTGTCTTCGGCGCCGGTGATTAAGAAGACCCGCTTGCCCTTGAGCCCTGATCCATAGGTGCGAAGATCAAGCTTGCTGGCGTTCTGTTTGATTTCCGCTAACGCTTTGTCGCCATTGTAGCCGCTCAGCATGATGAGCTGATCGGTGTAGTTTGAGAATCCTTCTCTGGCGCTTTGATCTCGATTGGCATAGGTGCCCAAATTTGCGGCGGCCATGCCCACCACACACTGGACTCGGTCATCCTGGCTCGCTGTTCTCAGCGCACTAAAACCGCCCATTGAATGGCCCACCAGGGACATTTTGGTCGTGTCCACCCGAAGTTCCTTAGCACGGTCCGTGATGTGGTCTATGACGTTTTGTACGTCTTTGGCTTGACCAAACAAGCTGTATTGACCTTGGCTTCCCCAGGCGCCTCGATAGTGAAAAAACACCACGTTGAAACCGGCTCGTCTCAAAGTTTGTGCCAGATCTAGATTCTTTTCATTGCCTGGGTAGCCGTGAAGCAAAAAAATCGTCGGGTGAGGGCCTGGGCCATTGGCCAAAAGCATCAATCCCGTGAGGGATTGGGACTCAGAAGGCATGATGAGTTCTACTATAGCCGGCGGATGAGCCGCATCAATGATGCTCAGATCTTCGGTTACTGGGTCGTAGTGAGCCACCACGGTTTGGCTGAGACACAGAAAAAGCAGTGGGATACTGTACTTCATATGGTTTCGATAAAAAATCTCTAAGTATTTGAAAAAATTAAAAAATAAGGTTGAGGATGATCAACGAAACAGCGATAAACAGCACACTCATAAAACTGCCCGCTCGCAGAAAGTCCATCACCTTATAACCCCCGGGTCCCATGATTAATGCGTTAACCTGATGGGTTGGAATGATAAAGGAGTTGGAGGTGGAAATAGCAACGGTCAAAGCGAACATGGCGGGATCGGCGCCGCTGGCCACGGCCAGGTTAATGGCCAAGGGAACCAGCAGTGCAGTGGCGCCAACGTTAGAGATAACCAAGGTAAAAACGGCAGACATCACCGCCAATAAGATTTGTAGTGCCCAGGCCGGCACATCGCCCAGGGCGGCAAGCAAATGCTGGGCGACATAATTGGCGGTTCCGGAGGTTTCCACCGCATGCCCTAAGGGCAGCAGCCCCGCCAGTAGGAAAATCGTTTTCCAACTCACCGAACGATAGGCCTCGTCCATGGTGATCACGCCAAAAACCAACATACCCACAGCACCGGTCAACAGAGCCACGGGCAGCATGATGTCAGTGAAAATGATCAGCCCCAAGGAGATGGCGAAAAACGCTAATGCCAGGGGGAGTTTCTTGGGTCGTTGACTTTCCCGTGGGTAGTCCGTGGTTACCACTACGAAGTCACGATTTTTTTCTAGTTCGATCAAATGATCCCAACGGGTATGACAAATCAGCATGTCGCCGGCTTGCAGCGGCAGTTCCGCG
>JBCCFQ010000125.1:0-8008 GCA_039029655.1 Pseudomonadota bacterium
CGTGAATCGATGGGCTCACGGATATTCCTATGGCTACAATGGTCTCGATGACGATTTTTACCCGGATTGGAATGACTCTCGGTATCCCCACGTACGAGCCCGCCAACCATTTGGTCGTATCACAATAGCCAATTCGGATGCCGGTGCTACGGCACTGATTGATACAGCGGTTGCAGAAGGATTACGCGCCGTGTCAGAACTGTCCTAGGTTCAATGACGCTGGCACATACTTAGAGTTTGATTAGGCTAAAGCATATCCTTCACGCGATAGTAAAGCATGCCCAATGCAATCATTTGATTACCAAACCACTGGGATCCAGGAATTCTGAAGTGGTGGGTGTCGGCAAATAAATCATAGCGTTCCATGGTACCTTGGATGGCATCGGCCATAACCTCACCCATCAAATGAGTCGGGCATACCCCATGCCCGGAATAACCTTGACAGTAGTACACGTTGTTGTGAATACGGCCCACGGTGATCGTTCGGTTTAGGACGATACCGATTTTACCGCCCCACTCGTAGTCGATCCGAGTATCTTTAAGTTGGGGGTACACTTTACGCATACGTGGAAGTATGTACTCCTTGATGCTACTTGGGTCTCTACCAGAATAGTTACAAGCACCGCCGTACAGAAGTCTCTTATCCGCAGACAGTCGATAGTAGTCCACAACTTCGTTGGTATCACAGACGGCAACATCTCGGGCGTTGATTTCTTTTGCCAACTCGTCGGACAGTGGTTCCGTCGCAATAATGTAACTGCCGGCTGGAAAAACTAGGTTAGCCAGTTGTTTTGGCTCGAGGCGACTGTAGGCATTTCCGGCAATGACCACGGCGTCGCAACTGATACTGCCATTCTCGGTATGTACAACGGGTCGTTGACCATGCTCAATTCTCGTTACGCAAGACTGCTCGAAAATCTTGGCGCCTAATTCGGAGGCTGCCCTTGCTTCGCCGATACATAGATTCAAAGGATGAACATGACCATCCCTATAGCAGGCGAAGGCACCGTGAAACGCGTCGGTTCCAAGGTTCTGTTGAGTGGTGGCCTTGTCCCAGATTTCGTATTCATAGGGAAAGTGACGTTTTGCCCGTTCCTCAAAGGATTCCTCAAAGTAGGGGACATGGCTCGCTTTGGGAGCAACCTCAACGTAACCATCTTTGAGATCACAGTCGATGTTGTACTTTTTCACGCGCTCCCGGATTAAGTCATTGCCCCGCCAACGCATCTCCCAAAACAAATCATCCAGGGAATCGTCATCGAGTCTGTCTTGGATTTTCGACATCCCGCAGCCACCGTTGATGAGCTGTCCTCCGTTGCGGCCAGAAGCGCCCCAACCAATTCGGTTGGCTTCGAGGATGGCCACCGAATAGCCGCGTTCTGAAAGCGTCAGCCCAGTGGCCAACCCGGTAAATCCACCGCCAATCACGCAAACATCGGCGGATTCGTTGTCCATCAATTTAGGGTAACGAGTGGCGTCATTTACCGATGCGGCATAGTAAGAGCCCGTGTGCTCTTGGTTTGAAATGGAAGCTGGCATAGTACTTTTATGTATATCAATCGATCGATATAATACATTCTAAGCAGGTTTTCAATTTGGGTCAAGTCCATAAGCAGCTGAAAAATATGCCGAAAATAGTTGATCATGAGTCACAAAGAGTTGTCTTCGCCAAGGCTGTGATGAGGATTCTGGCTCGGGAGGGCCTTGAAGGGGTGACTATGCGCGCTGTCGCCAAGGAGGCCGGACTGTCCTATGGCTCCCTGTTTCACTACTTCGGCAGCAAGGAAGATTTGCTGCTTCATGCGGTTCGTTATTCCACCAATCTCCAGGGTGAATGGATTGATCACATAACCGCAGAACACAAGGGGCTTAAGGCTCTGGAGATGCTATTAGTGGATGACAGTATTGTTAATGAATCCTCTAGAGACCCATGGATGACCTGGCTGACCTTCACTTACAAGGCAGCACTAGACGAGCGCTTTGCGAAACTCAATGCCGCGCTGATTCAGGAGTGGCTAGCCAGAATCACCGAACTCCTGCGACAAGCAAAGCAAGCTGGGGAAGTCCCCTCAGATCTGGACTTAGAGTTCGAAGCAAAGGCAGTGTGGGCTTACTCAGCGGGGGTAGGCCAGTTAGGTCTTTTGCATCCCGAAGCCTTGCCAGTCACAACACAAAGGCAACTAATCCACGGTTATTTGGCCAAACTATCGGCTGGTTAGAGCACGCTTGTTTTTGTTGTAAGATCAAGCAACGGTCTTAACCCCAAATTTATGTTCCCTTCATGATTTCGTAAGGCCCTGTCTAGGTAACCGCGCACCAATACCTCTCTATCAGTGGCACCAAGCGGCTATTTGTCTATCGACGAAAAAACCTGGCAAGAAAAAATGACCAGAAAGCACGGTTGATAAAAGATCGGGGTGTTCCCTTAATCTCAAATTTATCTGCGTTTCATGTTTCCTTCAATCGACTATTGCTGGGAAAGAATAAGCTGTTGCCAAGTTTTAGAGCACCTGACGTTTGGTGCATCCAAAGCGCAGACGACATGCGGTCAGGTTTGCCATTCATTCAACAGCGTTGGTGAAGTGCGGACCTGATCAAGCTTGATGGTTACAAAAATTAATCAAACTCGAGGTTCCCATGAATAAACCAATGATTGCTTTAATCGCAGCTTCCGCGATCCCATTGTCCGCATGTGCAGGTGACACCACCTCCGCCGGCAAGATCACCGCCCAAGAAGTCGAGGCCGCGCAAATTGCTTGGGGTAACGGCATAGTTGAAATCGGCAAGTCCAATGATCCAAAGGCGGCGGCCGTTGACCACATTGATGAATTTTACGGCTACGATGAAGGTGCGGTCTTGTTTAAACCAACCCTTGCGTCGGTTGATCAATTCCGAGGCTCAAAAAAGGAAGCGCTTTCTTACTTCGTTGGCCAGGACTTGGCGGAAGACAAAGGCTTCGCAATGGCGCCCTATGTTGCAGTTCGCTGGGAGAACGAGGGTATTGTGACAAAAGGTGATACTGCTTTAGCCATGGGGAACTACTTCTTTACCGACACCAGCGGCACTGAAACCAAAGTTGAATACAGCTTTGGTTATGTGAAAGACGAAAACGGCGATTTGAAGATTAACTTACACCACTCCTCACTTCCTTTCTCTCCCAACTAAAGAATAGGCACCTTGTGAGGGAGATACATGTGATTCGCGGCTCGATATTACTGTTAATAATGGCAACGATGTACCAAGCGTCACTCGCTAACAACACCGGTGGGGTGTTTGGACCTACCGTCAACGACGGACACCAGTCATTCCAGTATCGGGCCGCGATCACAGACGATGATGCGTTTGCCCAACGACTACATTATCAATCTGCTCTAGATGACGATTTCATGTGGCGCTTGGTTGGACAGACTCGTAAGAGCCCTGGCGAGAGCGCCGAATTCGACTACTTGCAAGCAGAGGTTTTCTGGCAGCTGGAGAATATCCAGGACAATTGGCAACACGGTGTCCGGTTCGACCTTCGCTATCGCGATGACAGTCGACCGCATCAGTTTGGCTTCAACTGGATGCACCAGTTTTCCTTAGACAATGGTTGGTTTGCCCGCGTGCTGTTATTGACCACGACCCAGTTTGGAGAAAACAGTCGATCGGGGGTGGGACTGCAGGCCCGAGGTATGATTGCCAAATCAGTAGGCACTTCATCTTCCTGGGCATTGTCGTGGTTCAGTGATTACGGTACGACTTCTAACTTCAGAAGTGGATCCGAACAGTTTCATCAACTGGGTCCAACGTTTGTACACGATTGGGGCGATGGATGGAGAGTTCAGGCCGGAGGCTTATTTGGTGTAACGAATGCCACGCCTGAGAGGACTTACCGAGTTTGGCTAGAGCGCGGGTTTTAAATTCTAGTCAGAAGACGAGTTGGCAGCGGTTAGTGTGGGGTTGATCCGATACCCAAGACCGCGCACGGTTTCCACAAACGCAACGCCATCTTCTCCAGACAGTTTTTTCCGCAATCTGCTGATATAGACGTCGACGACGTTTGTCATGGGATCTTTGTCGATCCCCCAAATATTATTAAGAATTCGCTCCCGACTAAAAAGACGATCCGGGTCTGTCATGAGTAGCTCTAGTACGGCTAACTCCTTTGCGGTCAGTTCCACCGGTGTCCCTCGAAGAGTCACCGACACGGCATGTAGGTCAAACTCCACATTGCCCGCCTTTAAGATGTTCGCTTCAGCCGCCGCTTTTTGAGCACGGCGACCCACGGCATCAATTCGAGCAAGCAGTTCGTCCAAATCGAAGGGCTTGGTAATGTAATCGTCCGCACCCATGCGCAATCCCCGGACGATGTCCTCTGCAGTGTCCAATGCTGTAAGCATAATGATGGGCATTTCGCTGCGGCGCATACGCAACGCCTGGCAAACTTCGAGTCCAGATAGGCCAGGGAGCATCAAGTCTAAAAGGATGAGGTCAAAATCGGCATTGTCAGCTAACTCTAACGCTGCTTTGCCGTTGTCACTGCAGATTGTCTGATAGCCTTCGGACTTCAATGCGCGTTGCAAAAAATCCGCAACCCGCGAGTCATCCTCAACAATCAGCACTCTCACGCAACATCCCCTACAGCTTCGTTCATCGGCAGACATACCACCGCGGTAACCCCATCTTCTTCGCGACGCAATGAGATCGAGCCACTGTGTGCTTCAACAATCGCTCTTGCCACAGGTAGCCCCAATCCACTTCCATCGCTCTTGCTCATGGCTTCATCGCCCCGAAAGAATCGATCAAATACACTAGCAACTTCCTGTTCATTGAGTTTTGCGCCCCGGTCTCGAACAGACACCTTTGCCTGGGAATTTTCGTGGGTCAAGGTAAGAGAAACTTCCTGGTTTTCCTCGGAGTAGCGTATGGCGTTATCTAGAACAATAGCAAGCACCTGACGTAACCGATACGGGTCCCCCGTAAGCAAAACAGGACTCTTTGGTAGTTTGGTTGTCAGCATAAGGTCTTTCTTTAGCGCGGCGCTGCGAAAGTCGGTGGACACTTCGCCTATCAGCTCTACTAGGTCTAACTGTCGGCTTTCCATGTTTAAGTTGCCTTCTTCTGCGCGTGCCACCAGCAGTAAGTCTTTGACCAAGCGAGTGGTCTGCATGGATTGGTCTCGGACCCGCAGCAACGCCTCTTTGTATTCCTCGGAAGACTTGTCTACGCCCCGCAACACCATGTCGGCTTCGCCCCGTATGAGGGTGAGTGGTGTGCGCAACTCGTGGCTGATGTCTGCTAGAAACCGCCGGCGGCTGGCATCAACGTTCTCCAACCGTTGCAACGTATGGGACAATTCTCTAGTACGTTCTTCAACTTGGATTTCAAGTTGTTCTTGGGATTGTAGCGCTTCAGCACGTCTTGCGGCGAGCTCCCCGGCCATTCGGTTGAACGCACCCGCGAGTTGATCAAACTCTATATCAGGTAGATGGAACGAACGGTGATCCAAATCCCCCGACGTATAAGCATCTGCCGCCGTTCGAAGTTGAGTCAATGACAAACGCAGGTTCCTCGAAATAGCGACTGCCGCAATCGATCCAATCACCAGGGTGATCAAGATTGCGGCGGGCAAAAATCGAGCGATGAAGTTACCAAGTGCAATGGCCTCCGACTGGGTGGCGCTGACAATTTCGCGTTCAGTTGCCAGGGCCTCGTCGATGATATCGTTAAAGCGACCGGCGATTTCTCCACTTTGTAGGGTGGTGAGCTCTGTTTGAGCGAGACTTAGGTTGCCACCCTGAATGGCATCACGAATGCTCCCGCCGCCTTCAATAATCCGTCCAACAATCTCCTCGATTTGAGCCAGTCGTGCCAGTTTGTCGTTAATGTCAGGTTGTGCTTCGAAAGCGTATTCTTCATCTAGATTGTTTTGGGTCTGTGCTAGTGCTTTCCATAGCAGCGCTTCGTTGGCTAGCCTGGCCTCGACATTTCCAATGTCTCCGGTTGCCACGATTTGACCAACCGCATTGAGTTTTCGGTATGTGTGATCAGCAATTGACAGAAAGCTTGAGAGTACCTTGTTTGCAATAACGCTTCGCTCAAGATGATATTGATAGCGTTCGGTACTGAAATAAAGCAGGGTCGCGAGGGCGGCAATCGTTAACACGAGCACTCCACCGACCACCACCAATTTGCCACGAAAGCTTGATTTGAATTGTTTTTGAACCAAGATACTCAGACTCTGTTGCCCAAACCAAAGCATGCACAAAAAACGGTATTATTTCCTTAAGCCAGCCTAAACTTTAGATTAAAGGCGGTAGCGGAAAGAAACCGAAGCATGCTTCTATTTCCTCTTAACCATTTGTTCTTAATAAGATTTTAGCGCCCTCAGAGGTTTATCCTACCTTTCAGATGGGACACTCAGCGGTGGCCCCGAAGCTGTCCAACAGGCTATAGACGGTTTGCTTGCGTTTTCGCCTATCTTGGTTGTTGTCCATGTGGAGATGGAAGGCGAAAACATAAGTGTCGGGTCCTTGTAATGACGTGACATCCAGCCAAGCTATAAGCCAGCTAAAGTCTGTCCCTTTATCGTCCATGCGCCAACCTGTTTTGGAATACACTTTTCCACTTGGCCTGATTCTCCGTGAGCATGAGCACTCGCCCTTGAACAAGGGTCCGTCGAAGTGATGTTCTATTGTGGCTCCACACCGTCATATTGAGGTGCTCCGTCGGTGATCTCATGCCAAGGTGCCTTTGAACCAACAAAGGCGTGATAGGGATTGGGCCGAGGTGGGTCACCTTCTAGGGCACTCATGCTCAGATAGAAAACGTCTGGTTCAAGATTAGAGGCTACCAAAATGTTTGATCCACAATTCCCGCAGAATACTCGTTCATTTTTCCGGGACGAATAATAGGACTTCAGGGCATCCTCACCACTGATATACCTGAAATCTGATCTTTCCACTCCCGCAAAGGTGGCGAACGCGGCACCATGTAGTCGACGACACTGACTGCAATGACAGTGAGAGAAGTCATTGATCGCGCCCGTGACTTCAAATTGCACTCGCTTACATTCACATCTACCTTTGAGCGTCTCCATCATATTTCCTCAATAAGTTCCGTTCGCCAATCCTTTAAGTTCATTTCGATGGCTGAGAAACCAGCGATCCAGACCAGTTCGTCCCATAAGTACAACCAGTGGGATAGGCTTGCCCAGTAAATTCCAATGCCAATAAGTACCCCATAGAGTGCGATCTTTCCACGGGTCAGGGTCATTATTAAGCGACCACCGGATACCCCACGATCCTGCAACCGAACGACTGCTTCTATGGCGAATAATACCGCTAACCAAATCAAAACTTCAGCTAGGTCGGCCCAGGCAAGGTCCCGTTCAAGCTCGAGACCTTCCAAAGTGCTGACAACTGGATCGTTGCCCACCCAATAAAACTCTCTGCCCGCTGACAGTTCGGCGCAGTTGTTCACGCCAACGTCCTCATACCTTAGGTTGTAGACGTAGGAGACTTCTTTGTCGAGTTTGCACAGATTGTTCGTCTCCAATGGGACTGTGGGTTGAAGCTGTAAAATGGTTACGACAAACGCATACACCGTGTGAGCAATCATCACGATACAAATGATTCTTAAGCCCCGAACGGTATAGGCTACCCATCCTTTCCATTGTCGGTCGCCCAAGATGTAAGTCTCGAGCTCAAACATGAACAACAACGTAAACCAGGCCATCAGGTCGATTGTTGTGGCGAATTCCCGAGTCCAGTCTAGAAACTTGGAGCTTTCCGTCAATACATGATTGGCTCGGTTCCAATCGTCATAAATGTAGCGACCAAAATTTATGAGTAGCAGGAGGTAGACTATCCATTTGACTGCCTGTTGCAGTTGGTGGGGTGACATGGATCTCAACGGGCCGAAGGTTTGAGTCATGCTCAAATCATACTGAGGGAAGAAACAACGATTAATCCATGCCTATACGCATGGACGATCCAGACTTCAACTGGCGAGTTGACGATCTCGGCGA
>JBCCFQ010000126.1:0-8007 GCA_039029655.1 Pseudomonadota bacterium
AGTCCAGCCATTGTGACTACGGGCCTCCCGAAACAACAAGTCCAAATGATAAGCGTCAAGTGGACGGTACTTTGCCTTTAAATCAGTGGCTCTCGCCTGCGCCGCTTTTAGTGCCTCAATCTGCTCGGGCGTTGGGTCTTGGCTCATATTTTGTCTCTCCTCTCATGGTCACAGAGTGGTTAGCTAAGATCCACTACATAATCGGCGTCGGTATATTTTGCGACGGTCTCCAAATTTGCATCAGACATCAGCTGCTTAAGGATCATATTTCCCTGTTCAAAGTAAAACACCGCAAGATCAGTGATTAGCACATCCACCGCGGCGGCCGCCGTCAATGGCAAATCGCATTGTCTAACCACTTTAGATGCGCCATCTCGGGTACGATGGGTCATAGTCACAATCAGTTTTTTCGCGCCATTGGCGATGTCCATTGCGCCCCCGACCCCAAGCAGCGGACGACCCGGTACCGCCCAGTTCGCGAGGCTTCCTGCCTGGTCAACTTGAAGTCCACCCATGATTGCAGCGTCTATGTGTCCCCCGCGAATCATCGCAAAAGAGGCAGCACTGTCGAAATAGCTTGCCCCCGGTAGCGCAGTCACGGGGATCTTGCCAGCATTGACGGGATAATCCATTGCGCCGCCGCTGTGTGGCTCAGGACCAACCCCCAACAAACCGTTTTCTGTATGCAGCGTGATGTCATGATCGTCACTAATCAAATCAGCCACCAATGTTGGAATACCAACACCAAGATTCACGATACTTCCGGGAGTAATCTCGTTAAGCGCCGCTCGCGCCATATTCAATCTAGACTCGGTGGTGACTTTGTCGCTCGCGGAAATCGAGGCCGATGAACCAAGCTTGTCGATACCAATACTGGCCTGCACCACATAGTCAACATAGCAGCACGGTGTGTGCACGTGTTCGGGTTCGAGTTCTCCCAATGGCACGATGTTTTCAACCTCGGCAACCACCAAGTCGGCGGCGGTGGCGGCAGCGACGTTGAAGTTTTGTTCCGTCATTCGGTATTGCAGGTTGCCGGCGGTATCCGCCTTCCACGCACGGACAAAGGCAACATCCCCATGCAACGGTGCGACAAACACCATATTCTGATTATTAATCTCGCGAATCTCTGCATCTTCGGTTAGTGGTGTGTCTGCAGCGGTCGGAGTGAAAAAGCCGCCGAGACCGGCACCGCCGGACCGCAAAGCCTCCGCCAACGTGCCTTGCGGCAAGAGTTGCACATCAATGACACCCTCCTGAGCCGCGCGAACCGCTTCGGGATTACTGGTGAAGTAAGAGCCAATCGCTGTGGATATCTGGCCATTTCGCAATAGACGACCGGCACCTAAACCGGGCTCGCCCACGTTGTTGCCAATATAAGTAAGATTGTTTACATCCGTTCTTGCCAGCGCATGCATTAAGTTGACCGGATGACCCGTCATCCCGAAACCACCCCCCACAAGTATGCAACCGGACTGCACCTTGCTGGCAGCCTCGGCGGGTGTGATTTGCGGAACGCTTTTCACAAGGGCTCGGTGCCCTTAACCAGGGGTGCCGCTTGGGGCGCGGGGTCTGGCTCTTTTAGCCCGAATACAACAACGACGAACCCCAAGGCCGCTGCTGACAACGATACGTAAGGAATAATATGTATCCCATGGGCTTCAGCCAGGCCACCCGCCAGAGCGGGCGCTATCGCTCCACCAAATATCTCACCCAAGCCAGCGACGATACCGGTGGCCGTAGCGGCGATGGTGCGCGGGACCGAACCATTGATCAGGGGCCCAATGGTAATCGCCACGACGCCTGAAATCATGGAACTCAAAACAAACAAACCAATGGAGATAGCTAATGGGTTTGTGGTACGAATGACCCCCGCGAGCGCGAGCACGGCTAAAAGCATCGCCGCACTCATCACGACTTTGCGGCCCAAACGATCGGAAATCGCCGGAACGACTATCATTCCAAGTACACCGCCGATGCCTAAAGACGAAAACACAAAACCCATTTGATCAATGGATAAATTAATATGGTCGGTCAAGTAATTCGGCATGAACGCAGCCAAGGTGTGCAAACTCGACAGGAAACAAAACATTGCCAGAGCACCAAACACAACGTTGCGATAACGAAAGGCTTCTCTAAAAGACGGTGGTGGGATTTTTTTGGGCTCTTTTTCGTCTTCAGCAACTGCTGGGCCTGTATCGTCTTTGATTGTTCGGGCGATCAAATAGGCAACGAGAAATCCCGGTAAAGCAACAGTGGCAAAAACCCACTCCCAACCCGGCAGAATCCTAAGTAGACCGATAGCAATAATAGGCCCCAAACCCAGGCCGACCAATGGTGCCGCCATTTGCTGAATCCCTACAGTCATTCCAACGCGGCTAGGCTTTGATGCACGCACCGTTGCGACAATACTCGCGGGTACGAACCCGCCTTCAGCAAATCCCATCAAACCACGAATCACCAACAGACTCACCAATCCGGTGGCGAGACCACTCACGGCAACCAACACCGAAAATGCGATAACTGAGATAACCAAAACTCGTTTGCAGCCAATACGGTCTGAAAGATTCCCCGCCCAGACGGATGCGAGACCCCAAGTCAATGCGAGTACCCCAGATATAAGCCCCAAGTCCTGATAAGTTAGGCCAAGGTCCTCAGCAATCAGTGGGAACAGTGGAGCAATAATGAACCGATCCAAACCAACTAGACCAAAGCCAATCGCGAGTAATGTGATGGCTTTTCGCTCATAACGAGCGTCCCAATTTGGGTGGGGTGTTGTGTCCACAACAGTCGGGTTTGTCATTTGTTTTCTACCTCGCGTCGCGTTTTTTACAGCGTGGTTAAGCCGCCAAAGTCATTCAGAATCCTCGGCAGGCCAAACCTGGTTCAGATTACGCAACGCGCTCGCGGCAACGGGCCAGCCCCCATAGTGAGCAACGTGGATAATCATTTCTTCAAGCTTTTCTCGGCGTACACCTAGGTTTTTCGCGCCTTTGAAATGCGCCAATTGCTCCGCCTCTCTCCCCAGCGCAACTAGGACAGAGCACGTGATGAGTGACCGTTCTTTTCGCTCTAGTTCACTGCCTTGCCAGACATCACCAAACAAATGCTCGATGGTGTAGTCGACAAAACGTTTCGGCCAGGGCAGCTCTTCGGGTTTTCGTCCAAACAAGGTATCCAGTAATTCGACGCCTTTTTCTGTCTTGCTCTTTCCACTCATGTTTCCGATCCACTGTCATGGGATTGACTCGGCCTGGGCAATACACCGAGGGCCGCCCCTTAATTGGTTCAACTATTTACAATCGCCGTCGCGCGAAGCGCGTGAGCCGATGGGGAGTAGCCAGATTTCAGTCCGTGCTTGGTGCGGAGTCACACCCTTACCCCCCGAAATACGAACGCTGACATATTAAAGGACTTTATTTTTGTATACAAGCATATATAATGAATAAAACAGACGCGTCAATAAGCCAATAATTCCAGCGACGACGCCCCATCACGAGGATCTTTTTATGCGGCTACTAACCTTCACCCACAATGGGGCGACACGCACTGGCGCCCTGCGCGACGACAAAATCGTTGACCTGAACGCCACGGATTCAGAGGTTCCCGCTGATATGCTGGCTTTGCTGCAGGGCGGCGATGCGGTAATGGCTAGAGCCCACGCGGCGGCCGAATCCGGCGAAGCAGCCCTAGCTCTCACCGAGGTTAAGCTGGAAAGTCCCATATTAATGCCACCGAAGATACTGGCCATTGGGCTTAACTATTTGGCCCACTTTGAGGAGATCCCTGATGAGATCAAACAAAAGCGCGGTTTGAAGTTGCCCACAGTCCCGTGGATTTTCAACAAGCAGAACACCTCAGCAAATGGACCCTACGACCCTATTATGCTGCCGCCTGAGTCTCCTCAGTTAGATTACGAAGGCGAGCTTGGCGTGATCATCGGTAAGTCCGCCCGTCGCGTCAGTAAGGAAAAGGCATTTGACGTGGTTGCGGGTTACACCGTATTAAATGATGTAACCATCCGTGATTGGCAGCGAGCCACACCCACCATGACCATGGGCAAATCCTGGGATAGCCATTGTCCCATGGGTCCAGTTATTGTCACGAAAGACGAGATTAGCGGTCCCCCAGCACTCAACGTAAGAGTCACGGTCGACGGAGAAGAAAAGCAGAACTTTAATACCGAGGACATGCTATTCGATATCCCAACCGCGATTGAACACCTATCCACCGCTTTTACCCTGCATCCGGGCGACGTTATCGCTTCCGGTACCTCAGCCGGTGTCGCGTTGTTTCGCCCCGGACAACCATGGCTACAAGAAGGACAAGTGGTCCGAGTCGAAATCGACGAAATTGGCCACCTCGAGAACACGGTGGTCAAAGATGACGGCGAGAGCTTTATCCGATGAGTTCGGCGACAAAATGGGGGGTTGTCACTCTCACTTTATGGGTATGCGCTTTCATGCTGGCACTACCTGCGTTGGCGCAAACCGACCTACCCCCAGGGGTGCCAGATCTTGAGGAATACCATCGACTAGCCGGTCACATCGACAGCTGGATCGCACTGGCCATTATCGTAAGCTCAATGGTTATTGCCTACACGCTGAATCATTCGGCCCCGGCAGTGCGGACCAGTGGCTCCGTGCTTGCTGCCGTGGGCTGTTTTTCGGTGGTCGCCTGGTTTGTGTTTGCTCGAGGAACCGGCTTTTTTGAAGCACCGCGAGAAGCGCTTTTTCCAAGCGATGCGATTAAACCCCAGATCCTATGGAGTCTGGCGATCCTTGCTCTTGTGTCGGGATTGTTCTTGCTACGTGTTGCAATGTGGCAAAGCCAACGTACAGATCATCTAGCTCTGCCCGCAACCAATACACAAACCCAGTTTGGACGGATTTCCCGCTACCTACACTGGACTACTGCCATCCTGTTTATCTCGCTTATCCCCATGGGCTTTTTTACATCAATGATTCCCTACGACGTAACGTGGCGACAGGGCTATTACGTAGTGCATAAAACGGTTGGTTTTACCGTACTGATACTGCTGCTGGTGCGTCTTGTGTGGCACGTAAAAACAAGCACGCCGAAATTGGATGGCTCGCTTAAGAATTGGGAGCGACGATCCGCAAAAGTCGCACACTACTTTTTGTATTTTCTTATGATCGCAACACCGATCTCCGGTTTCATCATGTCAACTTATGGTGGCAAGTGGTCACACTTTTTCATCTGGGATTTACCCATGCTATGGGAAAAGGACATGGAGGCCATCAAACCATTCGGACTTTTGCACAAGATAGTACTCCCGTATCTTTGCTTCGTCATAATCGCGGCTCACGTTATCGGTGCGTTGAAACATCACTTCGTGGACAAACACCGGGACAGTATTCACCGTATGGTTTCCTAAGGAGCGACGGCAGTGTCACTTCCATTGGTTCTTCGTATTGTCGGTACACTCATCGTCATCATGGTCGTCGGCGAATACTTCGTGCTGAAGGAATTACTGATTCCACCTTTGGTCATTGTTGCTGTCCTGTTCGCGCTGTCGTTCGCCTATTCCAAATGGCCCAAAACCGTTACAGGCATCACAATCGTTATGTGTATTCTGGTACCTATCGCTGCAATAAATGGGTATCTGCGTGGTCAGCTGGTGTTACTAGTACCAATCTTCGATGTGGTTATTTTTAGCTGGCTACTCTGGACGGCAGTACAATCGTTGAGAAGCAACAAGATGCAACGAACTTAACACCACCAAGAATCGAATAACTGTTAATACAGACACAATAGACAAAACCGATAGTGACGCTGCGATGGACAAGAACCCTGATGTACTGATAATTGGACTGGGTCCCGTGGGTGCGGCACTGGCGAGCTTTTGCTCGAAATGCTCACTAACCGTAATGGTAATCGAGCGGGACACTGAGGTTTACAAACAGCCGCGGGCAGTCGCCATGGATTACGAAGTGCTCCGCCAGGTCAATCTGCTGGGTGTAGCAGATGAGGTCTTGAAGGCAAGCCGACCGTCACTGGGTTATGAATTCGTCAAGCACAATCGCGAAATACTGGTTTCTCGATATCAATCAGATTTGGCTCCCACCGGCTACCATTATGCCAACATGTTTCATCAGCCCACGTTTGAACGGGCTTTGCGAGACAAGCTTGCGATGTTGCCCAACGTTGAAGTGCATCTAGGTTGGGAAGTCAATAGCGTTAAACAAGATGCTGATGGTGTCACGGCAATCGTCGATACGCCAAACGGCACAAAGTCGGTATCAGCGAGTTTTGCGGTAGGTTGTGATGGTGGTCGCAGTCTCGTAAGACGGTCTATTGGCAGTCAAATGTACGACCTCGGGTTCGATGAGCCATGGTTGGTGGTGGACGTAAAGCTCGGTCACGGTGTCGAATCGCTGTCTGACAAGGCTATGCAATTATGTGATCCCGACAGACCGACCACCAGTACCCAATCTGGACCTGGGCGACATCGATGGGAATTCATGATAAGACCCGGTGAGGACATCGACGAGATTACGAAACAAGAATCGATTCTCAATTGGATATCAAGCTGGGTCGATCCACAGACCGTAACCATTGAGCGTAATGCGGTTTACCAGTTTCACGGACTCGTGGCCAAAACATGGCGGGACAAACGCATCATGATCATCGGTGACGCGGCACATCAGATGCCCCCTTTTCTCGGACAAGGTTTGTGTTCCGGTGTACGCGATGCCAGCAACTTGGCTTGGAAACTCGCCGCAGTCGTGCATGGCCAGGCACCCGATTCACTGTTGGACACGGTGCAAACTGAGCGTTCACCTCATGTAACAGCCATCACTGAAGCGGCGATCGCGCTGGGTAAAATTGTATGCATCACCGATGCAAAAAAGGCCGCAGAACGTGACCGCAGATTTCAGGCGGATGTTGCCGCCGGCAACCCACCGCCATTTCCCAAAATGCCAGATATTGTCAACGGTGTGCTTGAAGATGAGGCGGCGGGCAGAGTCCTGCCAGAACCTTTCGTTGATTCGGACGACCCACTGACCCAAGTCCGCTTGGACGACAGCGTGGGTTACGTACCTCTATTAATACTGAAAGATACCGGCGACCTAACCGCTGATGATCGCGCCAGCATCCAACAGATAGTCAGTCTCTCACCACTTACCAGAGTCTGCTCCCTAACAGGTTCATTGGACGGGGTTATTGAGCTAGCCGATCCGTCCGGTGATCTAACAGCGATGCTGGGCGACGACCGGGCGCTGCTGGCGAAACCCGATCGCATAGTGTTTGGCAAGGGCAGTACCCAGACACTGGCCGACCAGTGGGCCTCTTACTTAAACGGCAACGCATTCCTACACCACACGGTGGATGCAATGTCATGAAGATCACTTGCCTTGCAGATGTTGAGGAGTTCGAAAGGACACCATACCGGGATCGATGGCGAGCCAAAAATACCTACGACTTAATTTGCCAGGCCGCAAACAACTTCCCAGATCGCCCAGCGATGAAGTTCCAATCTACCCCAGAGCTGGATGA
Organism: Pseudomonadota bacterium; assembly: GCA_039029655.1. GTDB lineage: Bacteria > Pseudomonadota > Gammaproteobacteria > Steroidobacterales > JBCCFQ01 > JBCCFQ01. The sequence continues at coordinate 7,522 of JBCCFQ010000126.1, forward strand.
GGAAGCCATTGTAGTCACCTATAAGGAACTGCGAGCGAGAGTCATTCAAACTGCGAACGCCTTGCATGCGGCGGAGGTGAACATTGGTGGAACCACATCCATTATTCTACCAAACCTGCCGGAAAATCATTACACACTTTGGGGAGCCCAGGCGCTTGGTATCGCAGGGCAAATCAACTACATGTTGGAACCCGCTGCACTACGGGACATCATGATTGAGTCGGAAACCCAGGCGCTGGTGGTTCTTGGACCTTCACCTGACTTTGACATCTGGGAAAAAACCCTTTCCATCATCGACCAGGTCCCCACCCTAAAAACTGTGCTGCGAGTTAATTCCCACACACCAGAACAGAGCGCATCGCAGACAACCGGTGGCGTTGCGATACGCGATTTCACCACCGCACTGTCGGCCCAAAACTCAAGCGAACTTGTCTTCGAACGCGATATCAACGTTGAAGAAGTGGGCATCTATTTCCACACCGGTGG
>JBCCFQ010000127.1:0-8007 GCA_039029655.1 Pseudomonadota bacterium
AAAGCATACGCGCAATGCTATTTTCGACCTCCCAATTGGTAAGTGTCTCGATCTTTCCGTCGGTTAGAGACAATGTATAGTACTGAAGTTCACTTTCATCATCCCTAAGAAACACAACGGATTGATAATCACTCGTCAACCCCAAAAAACTGTGGGTTGTAATCGCCGATTCGTATTGGTATAGCTTGGTCCATTTCCCGTTATCGTATCCTCGCACGGTGTGAGTGTTGTTGCGTTGATTGCGCTCAACTCGTGCGACTGGATTTTGGTCGGAGTCAAGAAAATAGTTCGTAACCTTGTCGTTGCCGGCCACCGCAACTCGTGGTGAACCCTTGCTATTGGCTTTTACGCTCAGCAGCGAATACCGGGGCGATGAATCTTCGTCAGACTCACTCACGTAGGCCCCGATAAAGATCTCTCTCCCACCGTCGCTCGTTGCTACGATATTTCCAATGGACTGGCCCTGATAAACGCTTCGGCCGCGACCGACGCTCTCACCTAATTTGACAAGAGGCCTGACCTTGTTTTTCTCAATGTCATAGGCATATGTGGTTCCGGCGTCAAAACTAGTGCGGTAATACCGTGAATCGATATGGCGAGTGGCGACTAGTAGCAGATGGTCATTACCCGAAAAACGCAAGTACTGAGGATCTATCTCACTCACTCGGAACAAATTGACAATCTCTTTGTCCCTTAGGGAGTATATGACGACATAGTCGTCATCATCTGACTCAGTGTTTCGATAGGCAATGCGCTCTCCGTTTGGCGAAATTACCATGCCACTAACTTGCGGCAACTTGCCGTATGCTTCCAGACTGACCTCGGCGGAACATAGGCCGGCATAAAGACCGAAAGCCAGCAGGCAAACAAAACGGATTATCGACATATAGACTCTCCTTTGACTTACATCGACCATCGTAACGTGCGCAAGAATACCGAACATGGACACAATCCACAAAAAAGCCCCAGCGAAAAGCTGGGGCTTGCGGGGGGAAGGAGGTCCCATTCCAGATGGGATACCCCTCTAGTTTCGGTTGTTCGCTAAGTTTCTAGAACCGGTAGGTACCTCCGAACACAACTCTACGGTCAGGGAATCCAACGAAACACAAGGGACCGGACTCGCCGACACAGTGTTGTTCAATTTCCTCCTCGGTTATGTTCACAGCTTCAAGGCCGACATCGAAGTGATCATTGATAGAGTAGACAACGCTGGCATTGAGCTGACCTCTGTCTAAGGTCGTTACAGGGAAACTAAACGTACTGCTGCCGCTGGTGTTAGCACCGCCACCAAAGTCCTGGGTGCGGAAAGCCTCACGCCACGTGTAACGCATGCGCGCTGACAAGCCAAACTTCTCATAGTACACGGTTAGGTTGTACGCATTCTCGGAAAAGTCCAGTAGACCTCTCGGTATGCTGACATCACCAAGGACCTGAAGTCCTCGACCCGACGTGGTGTCGACCACAGAGCCACCGCTGAAGTCTTGGTTAGTGAAGTTTGCAATCACGCCAAAACCAGAAGCCCAACCAATCCGGTCTTCCCAATTGGAAAAGTCATACTGGAATGCAAGCTCAATACCTCGCTGGGTGGTGGTCTCTGGATCATTACCGGGGCGCGTTAAATCGGCACACAAACCGCGGGTATTGGGATCACCCAAGACGTTCGGAATAACCTCGGGGTTGAAAATACCCCCGCCAGGGCAAGAAGGATCGGTCTCGCGGGCGAGACCACTGGTGGTAGATGGATCGTTGATGAGCGCGGCACCTTCGAAATCAATACCAAAGATGTTGGTTCTATCTTTGCTGAAGTAACCTATGCTCGCTACCGCATTGTCTGCAAAATACCACTCTACCCCGATATCCCACGAATCCACTTCTTCGGGCTCAAGACCCGGATTACCCAGAGCAACAACCGAGTTCTCGCTTTCGTCGAAAGTAAACCCCGTCGCGAGATCGTCGAAGTCAGGTCGCCTGATGTCCGAGCCGTAACCTAACCTAATGATTAAATCGTCACGAGGTTGCGCAACAATATTTATCCGGGGCAGCAGGAAGTCATAATCACCCGATGTCGTCTGGAGCGCTCTCGCGCCGCTGGCATCCTCAGGACCGAAACCCACCGAATCAATTTCCGACTCGATGTATCGGAGACCGAAGTTGCCGCGAAAAATGCCCGCCTCAAAGTTTGCCTGTGCGTATAAAGCTGTGGTTTCTTCACCGACATCAAAAAAGGCATTTTGATCTGAGGAAGGATTCAGAATATCGGGGCTAGCCGGATCATGGGTGATCACCGCGTTTTGCAAAATGGCTAGAGTACCGGCAGGATCGGAGAATGCTCGGTCCGGATCAACCAGCAAGAAGTTGGCAATAAACAAACTCCGACCGTCGGCATCACTATAATTGCTTGGCCCGGGAACTAGCAGCTCTGAGAACAGACTCCCATTGGGACTATCTACCATTTGGCTGAATCCACCAATACGATCATCGATGTCATAAAACCTGCTCGAGGACTCGTTATAGCGGAAACCAAAATTCAGTGACGTAATCCCATTCCACTCAGTGTCATAGGTCACATCTAACCGGAATGCGTCCTCTTTATTGTCTCTAACATTCGCGCCAAACTGGACCTGGTCCAGAACGACGTTGTTTGGATTAGTGAGATCGGCAACGGTGGGGGCAAAGGGCGAGTTAAAGTTCACACCCCAAGACAACGAACCACCAGATAAGTCATACACGAAAGGCACACAGTTATCATTACTCGTTCCGTCAAGGGGGCAAGCCGGGTTAATGAAGTTCAGCGTCGTGCTCAAGTTGGGGTTATTCGTTTCCGAACTCGTGTGGGCGATCTCGGCCCTTGCAGACCATCTTTCGCCTTGCCACTCACCCGCTAACGCAAAAATTCCACTGTCGGTGACACGGGAGCCAGTGTCACTGGAGAAACGCAAGTTGGGATCGTCATCATCGTTAGCAAGATCTGGCTCTAGTGTCCCTTGCAGCGCGGCCGGAAACATACCCGGGCCTACTCCGAAATCGACAGTTTCAAATGCTGTGGGTATGCTGATGTTTCTTAGACTACTTACACCTGATGCCTGGAGCCTGTAACTGTCTTGGCTTCGTTCTTGCTCGTTAATTATCGCGTCAAAAGAGAACTTAAGGTTGTCATTTGGCGCCCATTCAAACGTTGTTGCAACGTTGGTGGTTTCATAGTCGAAGTTCTCTTGTTCTTGAACTAGAAACTGAATACCAAGAAACTCAGCCGGATTTGCGCCAGGTGGCGACGAACGATTGTCTCGATCTGTACGGGGACGGAACGAAACAGATTCCTGCTCTGTATAGCTTCCAGTAATGACGAAACCAAAATCGCCAGCATCAGTTTCCCAGTTATCACCATAGGCAACTGCAATTCTTGGTTGGAGACTCTCGGTGCTTAGACTGCTGTCTTCAAACTGCACCCTTGCTGCTCCCAGGGTTTCTCTCAGATTCAGGGGACGGATTGTTTTTAGGTTGATAGTCCCACCAACAGAGCCTTCAATGGTCTTCGCTTCAGGAGATTTGATGACTTCAACAGATGAAATTATTGCGGCATTTACGTCTTCAAAATCAATGCCGCTACGACCAGAACCTGACCCGACCGTGGAAATGCCATTTATTTCGATTCGATTGGCGCTGGTTCCACGGATTTGGACACCCGTACCTACACCCGCGGTGCGAGTAATCTGGATGCCCGTTACGTTCTCCAAAACCTCAGCAAGATTCTGATCAGGTAACTTGCCAATATCTTCGGCGTAAATGGCTTCGACTAAGTTATCCGAGTTGCGCTTTGTAGCAAGTGCATTGGCCAGAGAGCCTCGGATACCGGTGACAACAACTTCCTCTATCTGATCGTCTTGAGCTAACGCCACGTTAGACATCCCAGACAGCGCTAGCGATACCGCGATCGCAACCTTCGTTCTCATTTCATCCCCCTACTATAGGTCAAGTCCGGTTGGACACCACAGTCAGAATTTATAATCCAATTGTAATATCAATGTCAACCATTTTTGTTCTCCAATTTTGTACGTTTGGTATTACCAATTGTGTAACCACTGGCTTCGCAAAATAACCCTGAAACGCAAGCTGGCCGGGCCCTAACCGGCCCTCTCAACCCCAAATACGAGTTGCCGAAACAAACCAGAGCATCATGGCCCCATACACCAGTCCCTGCCCTCTCAGACTCCCGTAATAGCTTGTTTATTCGCCATTTTACGCAGACTATTACCCGAGCTGAACTGAACCCTGTACGGGTCTCTCAACACCTTTTATGGGATCTTTGCGCGGGCACCGAATTGGTGCGAACCTCACCGATTTGATTGGTAGGACCAGTGAGTGGTAGTGTGTCCACATGAAAATTAGCTAAACCGCTTTTCGCTGTTATGTGCTAAGTTCCGCCAAGTAGCTACAAACCTCTGTTTTTTAAAGGTATGTTTTAGATGAAAGAAGAACGGCTTTATCACTCGGTTGCAGACAAGATCACCAAACTCATCGACGAGGGGGTTTTCCCTACCGGCTCAAGACTACCGGGAGAACGAGAGCTCGCCGATCGCTTCGGTGTCAGCCGCGTAACCATCAGGGAAGCCGAAATTGCACTGCAAGCCATTGGTCGTTTGAAAATAAAGACCGGATCTGGTGTTTACGTGCTAGACCCCAAAGTTGCTCGAACCGGCGGAATTCCCAACGTCAGCGCTTTCGAACTGACGCAAGCTAGACTGTTATTTGAGTCCGAAGCTGCCGCATTGGCCGCGCCCGTGGTCAGCGACGAAACCCTGGCTCACTTGAAACATCTTGTTGAAAAAATGGCCAATGGGACCATAGAAGAATCAGAAGAAGCGGACAGGGAGTTTCATCTCACCATCGCCGCGGCCGCAGACAATGGCGTAGTGCGCTATGTCGTAGAAACACTCTGGAAAATTCGCAACGAGATCGACGAAATCAAAGAAGTTTATCAGTCCGTTTGCTCCGCAGAGCCCGCCGAGCGTGGAGGCCTTCACACGGAAATTCTTGATGCCCTCGAATCTCGCGACTCCTCTGCTGCTCGGGAGGCAATGCGCAAACACTTTGGTCAAGTACTAGAAGCGATGCTTGATGCGACAGAGGCTCAAGCACTGGATGAAATCAGGAAGAAATCATCGGAGAGCCGACAGCGTTTTCTGCGCAGCGTATGAGTCGATACTCCAAGAGCAAAGACAGCCTATAACGCCCTATAAATCTATACCAATAATGCCGAACATCCAATTTTTGGTATGCATTATTGGTTGACAACATATCCAGGCCAATCTAGTCTTGCTCTGTCCAGACGTGGTGGTGAAGGATTTAGGAAATCGTCCGCCACTCAAGAAAGTTTCCAACACAACTTGGAAAGAACTGGTGGGGGGACTACGCATGCACAAGATATCCCGCCTTTGAATAACGGACCTGCGCCCTTGGCGTGAGACCAGTAGAAAAGGTAAGCATCGCTATGCAGATAAAAAACCTAAGGTGGTGGGTGGTTACACTGATCGCACTGGCGACTGTAATCAATTACATTGACCGGCAGTCGCTCAACGTGCTGTGGCCGACCATCTCTGCAGAACTTTACCCTGATAAGTCCAGCGACGAACGCAAAGAAATCTACGCTTTCATCTCCGTAGTGTTTGTACTGTCCTACGCTTTTGGACAAGCACTATTTGGTAAAATTTTCGATTGGGTAGGCACACGCATAGGTTTCGCCTTATCCATCGGTATTTGGTCTATCGCTACCGCGCTGCACGCTCTAGCTAAGGGCATTGTGACTTTCAGCATCTTCCGCAGTATTTTGGGATTAGCAGAAGCTGGAAACTGGCCTGGCGCAACCAAGGGAAATGCGGAGTGGTTTCCCACTAAAGAACGCGCGCTGGCTCAAGGCATATTCAATTCCGGTGCTGCCATCGGAGGCATTGTCTCCATTCCTTTGATTGCTTTTTTAACCATTTACTTTAGCTGGAAAGCCATCTTCATCATCGTGGGCATTACCGGATTGCTATGGCTGATCCCGTGGATGTTCTTGGTGAAGGCACCACCCAAGGCACATCCCTGGATCACAGATGACGAACGCAACTACATCTTAAGCGGCCAGCAGAACGAGCAGTCCGATGACAGCGGCGAAAGCAGCGATGGCTATAACCCTACCACCGGGGAACTACTGTCTCACAAACAAAGTTGGGGCGTTATCATTGCATCCGCTGCCATCGACCCAATTTGGTGGTTGTTTGTTTTTTGGATCCCCATTTATCTGAATGAAGTCTACAACATGGATGTGAAGACCATTGGTATCTATGGTTGGGTACCCTACGTGGGCGCGATGATCGGTGCTTGGTTCGGCGGATTGCTGGCACAAAACAGACTCAACTCTGGATGGACGGTAAATAAGACACGTAAGTTCACGATTACCTTGGGCTGCCTAATCATGTTGCCCAGCCTGTTAGCCATGGCTGACCCTGGTGAGCCCGTGACCGCGGTTCTTCTTATGGCAGTGATACTGTTCGGCTTCCAAACAGCCATAGGTAATGTGCAAACACTGCCTGCTGACTTTTTTGGTGGAAAAACAGTAGGAACGCTGGCGGGACTGGCCGGTATGGCGGCCAAGCTGGGCGCAATGGCACTGACCGCGCTGGTTCCCTGGTTAACAGCGGGTGGAAACTATACACCTGCATTTGTTATTGGAGCCGCGTTGGCCGTCACCGCCATGGCAAGTATTTGGATACTCTGCCCAAAAATCGAACCGCTAAGCCCGAAGGCTTAGCTCTTAGACTCAAAACAGAATTTTTAGCATCAAAGATTTAAAAGGCATATAAAATGAACCTCAAAGATAAAGTAGCTATTGTGACGGGTGGTACCAGGGACATCGGCAAAGCCATCTCTCTAAAATTTGCCAAAGAAGGCGCAAAAGTCGCTATCAACTACTGCAATAACAAAACGCATGGTGAAGAAACCCTTAGTGAGATAGAAAGCGCAGGAGGTACAGGCGTACTCATCGGTGCCGACTTAACGGTTGAGTCTGAGGTGGATAAGTTGGTAACCGAAACCCAAGCGGCGTTTGGCGATAACATCGATATTCTAGTCAACAACGTTGGCGGGCTGGTCGCTAGAAAGACACTGTCTGAAATGGACGTTGAATTTCTTGAACATGTGATGCGGTTGAACTTTTCTAGCACGTTTATGGCGATGCAGAAAGTTGTACCTCACATGCCGCCTGGTTCCGCTGTGGTCAATCTCGCTTCCCTGGCGGGACGAGATGGAGGCGGTCCGGGGTCATCGGCGTATGCTGCATCTAAGGCAGCGGTTATGTCACTAACCCGATCTATGGCGAAGGAATTAGGTCCATCCAACATACGCGTAAATTGTCTTTGCCCCGGTATGATTTCCACAACGTTTCATGACGAATTCACCAAAGACGCGGTAAGAGCGAACGTTGCGGCTTCCACACCCCTCCGTAGGGAAGGTGCAGCCCCTGAAATCGCCGATCTCGTCGCCTACTTGGCTTCCGATCAATCGAGTTTTATGACGGGCAACAGTGTCGACATTAATGGCGGCTTAGCCTTTTCGTAGCCGGATCACGAGCAGCACACTGTGACCGAGGCCACCAACGTAGCACATCAACTAGCCGTGCTAGGCGAATGCATGGTGGAAGTAAAACCAACTAAGAGCAGTGGTCAGTTTGATGCGGGACCTATTGCTGCTCACATCGGTTATGGCGGTGATACGCTTAACTGCTCGGTCTATCTGGCACGTTTAAGTGTGGGCGTGTCCTACGTCACGTCCGTAGGAGATGACCCGCTCAGTGATTGGATGGTGGATCAATGGCAAGCGGAAGGCATAAACTGCGATCAAGTCCGACGTGCCAACAGCGCGGTGCCTGGGTTGTATCTAATCGATACCGACGAGCATGGCGAAAGATCTTTTTACTACGGGCGGGACCAAGCCCCCTTTCGGTCACTGTTCGATGATCCCCAGCAATCG
>JBCCFQ010000128.1:0-7996 GCA_039029655.1 Pseudomonadota bacterium
ATGTGCGGACCTAGTCCAGGTGTTGCATGGTGAAAATAGCCACCTACCGCATCCAACAAGTTTGCTTCCGCACGCCGATTCATCATGTGGACCACGCCACGCTGTTTGGCATTCTTGCCTGTGAGAGAGATACCGTCCAAGGCATGGTCTAGATACTCGGTAATCGCGGTACATTCCGAGATGGTTGTGCCATCTTCAAGTTCCAGCACCGGGATAGTCGCGGAAGGGTTTTTTTGTCGAAATGTTTCGGTGCGATGTTCGCCATTGGCTACGTCAACATTCACGAATTCTATTTGGTCCGTGGCTTGTTTTTCCGCCAGAGCGATTCTCACTCGCGTCGGGTTTGGAAATCCTTCGAGATCATAGATTTTCATTGGCTCATACTCCTGTTGGTTATATTTATCTATCAGTAGATAGAAAGCTTAGGAGTCCTGAGCAGGCGTGTCAATAAACTATCTATCAAAAGATAGAATTATTTTAAGTGGCGTGTTCCCAAACGGGTGTTTGTATCGAGTTTGTGCTACATTTCTTATACAAGAAAAAAGAACATGGGGGGCGCAAGTGTTTGATCTTACGGGGAAAGTCGCTATTGTCACCGGCGGCGGACAGGGTATTGGCTCTGGCATTTGCAGAGTTTTTACTCAGGCCGGCGCCAAAGTCATGATCGCCACAAGAACCGCCAAACATGGCGAAAATACACTGGAGGAGATTGCCCTGGCGGGTGGCACCGCGGCACTTTCCGCGGTGGATATCGGTGATCCAGAGACTGTGGAGCAGATTGTGCAGGACACGGTGGATCGCTGGGGTCGTATAGATATCATGGTCCACAATGCCGCCTCTTTTTTAGGTGGTCCTGTGGAGAGTTATTCTGAGGCCGACTTGGAAACGGTGTTGTCGGTCAATCTCAAGTCTTGTTTTCGATTTAGCAAAGCGTGTATCCCACATTTTAGGAGACAAGGGAGTGGTAGGTTGTTGTTCACTTCATCGGTTACCGGTCCCCGCGTGGCCATGCCGGGTACGTCTTATTATGCGGCATCTAAGGGTGGAATGAATGCGTTTATCCGCACGGCGGCCTTGGAGTTAGCCCACGCAAACATTACCGTAAATGGTGTAGAACCTGGTTATATTCGGACGGCAGCTATGGAGTTGTTGGCGGACGAGGAAGGTTTGGCGCAAATGACTAAGTACATTCCGACGGGTTATATGGGTATCCCGGAAGACATAGCCTATCCAATGTTGTTTTTTGCCAGTGACCAAGCTCGTTACATCACCGGTCAGACCTTATGCGTAGATGGTGGATCCACCTTGCCGGAAAGTCCGGTATTCTTGGAAGAAATGCAAGGCATTAAGGAACTCGCTGGTTCGCAATAATGAAAGCGTCAACTAAAGCCTTATTGGAGCGGCGGGAAAGGCTGCTGGGTCCCGGCAATCCATTGTTCTATGATGATCCTGTTCATCTTGTTAAGGGCGAAGGCGTTTGGGTGTTTGATGCCGATGGCAGACGGTATCTTGATTGTTACAACAACGTCCCCTGTGTTGGGCACTGCCATCCCCATGTGGTTGATGCGTTGTGTCGTCAGGCAAAAACCCTCAACACCCACACTCGTTATCTTCACGAAAACATTTTGGACTATGCCGAGCACCTGCTGAGTTATATGGATGAGTCCCTTAATCGAGTGCTTTTTGCTTGTACCGGCAGTGAAGCCAACGAAATTGCCTTGCGAATTGCTCGTGCCTGTACTGGGCGCGAAGGATTTATTTGTACAAATGCCACTTACCACGGCAACACAACTGCGGTGGCTCAACTCAGCTCAATTTTTGAGCCTCTAGAGGGCTATGGACCCAATATTCGCATGGTGCCTTGGCCAGATTCTTATCGTGCTCTCAATGGTTTGCAAGGTGAGCGGCTGGCCGATGCCTACGCGGACACGGTGAGGCAAGCCATTGATTCTTTGGAGGCAGCGGGAATAAAGCTTGCCGCCATGTTGGTATGCCCCATTTTCGCGAATGAGGGTTTACCTGACGTACCACCCACTTATTTGGAAAAAGCAGTGGCCCATGTGCGAAACGCGGGTGGGCTTTATATCGCCGATGAAGTGCAGTCGGGTTTTGGCCGTACCGGAACCATGTTTGCTCACGGCGAGGTTGTACCGGATATTATGACCTTGGGTAAACCCATGGGTGCTGGTCACCCACTGTCCGGTGTCGTGGCTCGTGGCGATTTAGTCGCCGAATTTCGCGAAAGGGTGATGTATTTCAACACATTTGGTGGAAACCCAGTGTCTTGCGCCGTGGGCAAGGCCGTATTGGAGGTGTTGGAAAACGAAAACTTGGTGGAAAGTGCTCGAGATGTGGGTAGTTATGTGGTTAAGGGATTCAATAGGCTAAAGGACAAGCATTCAATCATTGGAGATGTTAGAGGTTGTGGTTTGTTTTTTGGTGTTGACTTGGTCACGGATCGTCAACTAAAAACCCCCGCTGCAAATGAAGCTAAGCATTTGGTCAATCGAATGCGGGAAAAAGGCGTGCTAATGAGTAAGATTGGTGAACACGACAATGTGCTCAAATTGAGACCGCCCCTACCTTTTTCCAAAGACAACGCCGATCAATTGATGCACACCTTGGATGAGGTTTTAGGTGAGCTGTGATGAGTGACTTTTACACATCAACACCCGATGAGCAAATCGGACGCTTAACCGCGTTGGCACAACGGGCCTTGGAGGAGTATGACCGGGCTGGCTCGACAATCGAGCTCATCAAAGCCCGGGAGAATGCGGTATTCAAAGTTGTTGATAGCCACGGCGTCAAAACGGCGTTACGTGTGCATCGAGCTGGCTATCACAGCGATGCAGCGCTGCGCTCAGAACTGCAGTGGATGGCGCTATTGGGTCGGCATGGTGTGTTGGTGCCAGAAGTCATACCCACTGTCGATGAACAATTGTTTTGCATTCTCGGTGATGATGAAGTGGGTGGTGCTCGCCAGATCGATCTATTTGCGTGGGTGGAGGGTGAACAGTTGGCTGCCATTGAAGACACCAGCGATATTGATGTTGATCGACTGGTCCAGAGTTTTTCTACCGTCGGTGAAATCGCGGCCAAAGTGCACAATCACTCCGATGAATGGTTGCCACCCGAGGACTTTGTGCGTCACAAGTGGGACACCGACGGTTTTGCCGGTGAAGTACCCTTTTGGGGCAGGTTTTGGGATCTAGAGGCTTTAAATCCAAACCAGCGTGAACTCATGCTCCGAGTCAGAAGGACCTTGCGGCGGGAGTTATCTACGCTGAGTCGAGACAGCGCTCAATTCGGCATGATCCATGCTGACTTGGTGCCCGAGAACGTACTTGTTGAGAACGGCTCCGTCAGGTTGATTGATTTTGATGATGCCGGTTTCGGTTGGTACATGTTTGAAATGGCAACGTCACTGTACTTTTTTTACGGCGAACCCTACTACATCGATATCAAAAACGCTTATATAGAAGGGTACCGTCGCCATCGTGAGTTGACTGATGAAGATCTCAGCTTGTTACCGTTGATGCTACTAGCTCGTAGCACAACCTATCTTGGGTGGGTTCACACACGCCCGGGTACGGAAACCGCCATAGAAATGACTCCCGCCCTCATTGAAATGGCTTGCGCCGTCGCCGATGACTTTTTTAAGTCTTAGAACACCGGGGAAAAAATGGATCGCAGACACTTCATAAAGTTTTCCACTGCATTGTCGTTGTCCAGTTTGGCTTGGCCACGCCTGAGTCTTGGTCAAAGTGGCCGAGACTCTGATGGCGTCATAGTGATCGGTGCCGGGCTCGCGGGATTGGCTGCCGCCTATGAATTGCACAAAGCGGGTCGGAAAGTCACCGTGTTGGAAGCACGCAGTCACCCGGGTGGTCGAGTAAGAACCTATCGCGATCCGTTTGCCGACGGTCTTTACGCAGAAATGGGTGCCGAGTATGTAGATGCTACTGATGACTATGATCACAAGTATTGCAATGAGTTTGGTCTCAAGGTGATGACGGCAAAGTTGTATGACGGCATTTACCTAAAAGGAAGAAACATTTCCATGGCCGGACTCAAGAATGGGTCGGAAACACTGCCCTACGAAGGAGCAAAAGGGGGTTCTCTGTTTGGTCAGGAGACACAGTTCACCAAAGAATTGGTGAGTAAGATAAAAGACCCAGAGCAGTTGCCTGAAGAAGTCCTCAAGTTTGACAATTTGTCGGTGGTTGAGTATCTGCTGGATCAAGGCGCACCTCAGGACATCATTACCTTGTATAAATACCTGAATGCCACCGAAACGACAGCGCGACCCGATCAAATGTCGGCATTGAAAATGATCAAGGATCATGCCGCGGCTGCAGATTTTAACGAAGACGTGGATGAGGGGCGAATTTTCGGTGGCAACGATCAGTTGCCCAAGGCTTTTGCTAAGAATCTATCGGATCAAGTTTTGTATAACCGTCCCGTGAAACGATTCAAGTGGTCGAAAGATGGAGTTGAGGTTTTCTTTCAAGAGCGGGGTGAGATTAAATCTTTACAGGGCAAGCAGCTTGTTCTGGCTCTACCATTTAGTGTCCTTAGGGAAGTGGCCATGGACACGTTTTTTAGTAATCAGAAAATGGAAGTCGTCAACAGCCTTCGGTATGGCCAAGTGATGAAGGTGGCCATGCAGTTTAAGCAAAGGTTCTGGGATGAGTCCGGTAGTTTGGGTCAACGGGTATTTAGCGATACCAAGTTAAGGCGGGTATACCACATGTCTGTTGATCAACCGGGTCCAAGAGGGATCTTAATGAGTTTTACCACCGGGACTGACGCGGAGTATTTGGGCGGACTCTCTTCTCAACAGCGTCAGGCTCAAGCGCTCGCCGAAGCCACTAAGATTTGGCCCGAGGCACCCAAGTATTGGGAAGGGGCGGCCATCAAATATTGGAATGAAGACCCTTGGGTTAAGGGTAGTTATTCCTACATTGGTCCAGGTCAACTCGGGTTTAGAAAACTCGCTGCAACCTCGGAGCCACCCGTTTATTTTGCCGGTGAGCACACAGAGACAGCGTCAATGAATGGTGCCATCAAGTCTGGTGTTCGAGTGGCCCATGAAATTCTCTCGGCTTGAGGTGAGGATTCAATCATGAATACACCTTTTAAATGTTTTGCCGCCGCAGTAGTTGCTGCTGGCTTGATGTTTTCTGCGAGCGCTGTCGAATTCAAAGACTACGACTACGGTGCCTATTCCCAAGCAGTCACGGAATGCGATCGGTTTGCGTCCCACTCAAGAGATCCGGGACACGTGGCCCCTGGTGTCACCAGTTCGGAGATGGATAAGGAAGCTGCCATAGCTGCGTGTCAAAAAGATGTGGCCAAGGACCCCGATAATCCTCGACTTAACTATCAGTTGGGTCGTGCTTACGGTTATTCGGGTCGAGGTGAAGAGGCAATGCCTTATCGACTCAAGGCAGTAGAGGCTGGTTACCCTCAGTCTCTGTTTGTCATTGGGTACCTTTACAAGCTTGGACGCACTATCGAACAAGATACTTGCGAAGCGTTGGTTCTTTGGTACCGAGCCGCCGTGCATCGGCGTCTAGCTGCGCTGGTGGCTTTGCCGCGCCACTATATGCGAGGAGATTTCGATGAGTGTGGTATCACCATTAGCAAAGGGGATATGGGAGACTTTCTTGAAGAGGCGACGCGCCACACCAGCGACTATTATGTGGGCATGCTCATCGAAGATCTAAAAGCAGAACTCGAAGACTGGCAACCGGAGCAGACTCGCCCATGATGCCTTGGTCTCACATCAGCGTCGGCGTGGCGAAATTGGATGTTGCGATCAAGATGTGGGTGGACGAGTTTGGTTTTGAGATTATTGCGAGGCATTCAGGTCCCGATGAAGGGATGGCGGCGTTATGGCGTATCGAGCCCGATGACTTTGTGGATCAAGTATTGGTTTGTAGCCCAGGTTTGTCCAGCGGCATGATTCACTTTGTGGAGTTTTCCGATCCGGGTGAACCGGTTCGGCTGGGTGCTCAAGTGTTTGATCGATGCCCTAAGAATCTCGACATTCATGTAGACGATTTGCCAGAGAAATTCGATTACTTCAAGAAAAAGGGATGGCGGTTTCGCAGTGATTCTTATGGGGAAGTAACCACCGACACGGGATTGACCTTCCGAGAAATCCACATTCCCGCTCATGATGAAATCAACGTCGTGTTACTGCAGGTCATAGGAGAAGTGCAGCCCTTTAACACGAGAGGTTTCGCTGGGATTGGACCGGCAATTTCTGTCGTGCCGGATGCCGCATTAGAAAGTAAATTCTATCAGGACATACTCAATCTCGATCTCACCTATGAGAATTATTTGAGTGGTCCCGAGATAGAAAAAATGGTGGGACTACCGCCAGGTGCCGCTTTGAACATCATGATTTTGGGTGACAAAGACAACGAGTTTGGTCGTGTTGAACTTGTGGCTTACGATGGCGTTGAAGGTGAAGATTTGTATCCTAAAGCAATGCCAAAGTCTTTGGGTTTCTTAAACATGGTGTTTCGAGTGTCTGACCTGGATTCCGTAGCCGAACGACTATTGGATCACGGTCTACTGTGCAAACAGCATCCAGCCGCTACACGTTTGTTTGGAGACGGGGGTGCGGTGAGTTTTTTTGCACCGTCTGGATTTCAGCTATTTGTTTACCAACTTTAGTTGGGTTTTTCAACGGTCAGTTCGGCTGACTCCCAAGCTAAAAAACCTCCTTGCATGGATCGCACATTGGTGTAGCCAAGCTTTTGCAACGTATCTGTCGCCAATGCTCCGCGAGCGCCACTACGGCAATACACAATGATTTCCGCAGATTTTTTTTCATCATCCGCTAGCGCTTTTAACATCGGGTGACCGGTAATAGCCCATTCCAATCGTCCTCTTGGGATATTGTGTGCACCAGGTACGAAGCCCCGCCTAAATTCGTAGGGCTCTCTAACATCCACAAGGATGGGTTTGCTCTTGTTGGCCACGTCCGCGACTGAAATCTCGACAATACGCGACTTTGCATCCGCCACCAGCTCCGATGCGGTATACACTTTGTTGCTTGGCGAGGCGCAACCAACCATAAACACAAGGACTCCCCACGATAAGAAGCGCATAGGTCTTGTTCCCGTTTATAATAAAGGTATCTAGCCTAGCACGAGACACGTATTCATGAGCAGGCCCCATATCGAATTTATTCAGGCTCAGGTGTTGCCTTGGGAACCTAACTCTTGGCGAGAGGGTACTCAGGCTAAGATTCTAAGTCATGATCAAGAAACGGGTGCCTTGTCGAGTCTTGTTGCCTACCCCAGCTTGTGGCAGGCAGACCAGATCAAAACCACCGTAGATGAGGAAATTTACGTGTTGGATGGTGAGCTTAAAATAAATGGCGACTCATTCAAGTCTGGGTGCTATGGGTTTTTGCCGGCGGGTTTTTGCAGAAGTATAAGCACGGAAGCTGGTGCCGTGGTATTGAGTTTTCTTGAGCTGAGTTCTTCAGATTCCCCCGATGAATACCCCCACATGCTTCGTTTAGACACTCACGACATGCCGTGGTCAGATGCGACTGACCCTAATGTTATTCAAGCTAGGGTTGGCTTAAAGGAGTTACGAGTCGACCCAAGAACTTCAGAACGAACTTGGATACTCAAGATGGATGTAGAGGATGGGGAACGTTTCGCCATCAACGGCATTGAAAGACACCCTGTGGTTGAAGAGCTATTCATCCTGGAGGGGGATATCACCATGGCCACGGGACGACTACGCCAGGGGGCCTACTTTTGGCGACCACCTATGATTCCACACGGCCCCACTGCGGTAGAAGGGCGGTTTGTGGGTTTTTTTAGGTGCCGAGGCGGTGCTTTCGAGACATTTTGGTCTGATTTCGATACACAAGTAATCTGGGACCACAAGTACAAACCAATTCTTCCAAAAGCCATACGCGAAAAAGCCTTTGATGCTGATGAGCAAACACGAAAGTACTAGTGTG
>JBCCFQ010000129.1:0-7984 GCA_039029655.1 Pseudomonadota bacterium
ATTGTGGCACGACTCTTCTGGGCTTCGGTAAACAGCATACTAGACAAGCGTCGATGAAACTTTTTTTGTCATATTGTTAGATCGCCGACGATTGTCATGACCGAAACCCAGGTTCTCCTCGAAACTCGGGGTGGTCCAGCAGAAATTCATCCTTCATCTGAGGCGTGGTTTTCTTACTGCCGTCGTGACTCCAGCCGGGTGGGGCCAGGGCGTAGCCCACCCTGTCTTTGAAAGACAAACCAGATTTCAGCTGGTCCTTAAATATCTCTACATAGCCGTGAGTGGCCACCCGAAGTGGGTTAAAGGTGCCCAAGTTGGTGACCAGTCCGTATTCGACTTTTTCTTCGTCCACTTCCGGGACAAAGGTGCCGAATAGCTTGTCCCAAATGATTAAGGTGCCCGCGTAGTTGGCATCTAAATAACGAAGGTTGCGGCCGTGATGTACTCGGTGATGAGATGGCGTGTTGAACACTGCCTCGAACCACCGCGGCAGCCTGTCCACGGCTTCGGTGTGAATAAAAAATTGGTAAAACAAGTTGAGAGAGGCTGAGAAAGCCACCACCGCCGGATGAAAACCCAGCCAAACCAAAGGAATCTGCAAAACAAAAAGACCAGTAATTAAGCCAAACCAAGGCTGGCGCAAGGCGGTGGTCAGATTAAAGTGTTGGCTAGAGTGATGGACGACATGGGATGCCCAACACCAGCGCACCACGTGTTGGATACGATGAGACCAGTAATAGCGTAAGTCATCCAGCACAAAACACAGGGCGATAGTCCACAGGTTGACGGGTAGGTCGAATACACGATACTGGTAAACCCAAGTGAACGTCTTAACCACCAAAGTACCCAAGGTAACCGCTAAGATGATGCCAAACACAACACTGCCTAAACCCATGATGAGACTGGTGGTGGCATCTCGCGTCTCGTAATCGCCGTATGCCTTATGTCGATAGACAATAGCGAGTTCTACCAGAATCAACATCACATATAGCGGTGTTGCAAGTACGGAAACGTCAGGGAAATTGAGGTCGTTCATTGGGTCAGCGGTCTTTGGATCTCTTCTATCTTTTCTCGCCAGTAGCTGGCTTCTTCTTCTGAATCGAGACTCAAGCTTACCTTAGGGTCGGCGAAAGTTGTAAATCTGAGGTGGAGCCTATGATCCGATTGGCGAACGTTCTCGATGTCATCTTGGTTGATGAGTCTGACTTGCCACTTGTTGCCCCGGGACTTAATCAAACCGATGCACCGCTCCTCTAGAGCCAACAAAGCACTGGCGCTATCTTGGGTCAGGGTGACTTTTTCAAGAGACTTTTTGGGGAAATTCTCAAGAAATAAATCTCGCGCCTCATCCTCACTGTCGAGGCTGACTGTTTGGGATAAACCAAGCCATTGCATCAGTAGCCAAAGACCCGCAATGGCAATGGTGCTAGAGATTATGAGAACTGTCATTTGTCTCCAATTTTCTCAAAAAAACCGCTAAAAAAGTGGAATTCTTATTGCTCAAAACGTTGCTAAGCTGGAGGACAGCGGCTAGTATCTGCGGCCACTCCAGAACGCTATTTTTGTCATGCAACTCCTGCTAAATGCCGACACTTTCGCTCCAGAACCCCTAGGTTTGCAACACCTGCTAGTGGGCGGAGGGAAGATTCTGTGGCTGGGCCAGGATGTTCCTAGTCTGGATCAATCTTTGGGTGTAGAAACCGTTGACTTGGGCGGGCGTCGAGTGACCCCTGGGTTTTTGGACATGCATGCCCATGTGACCGGTGGTGGTGGTGAATCTGGGTTCGCTTCGAGGGTGCCTCCTGTTGCCATCAACGCGTTTACTCGGGCCGGTGTAACGACTGTGGTGGGGCTTTTGGGCACCGACGACAGTACTCGAACCACCGAAGATCTGGTGGCAAAGACCAGAGGTTTGCGGGAAGAAGGTATCACCGGGCTGTGTTTTACCGGTGGGTACCACATTCCCCCTACAACGCTGACCGGTTGTGTAAGAAAAGACATTGTCAGCGTGGATCCCATTATCGGCGTGGGCGAAATCGCCATCAGTGATCATCGTTCCAGCCAGCCCACCTTGGATGAGTTATTGAGGTTGGCCGCTGATAGCCATGTGGCAGGAATGATGACGGGAAAAGCCGGGATTTTGCATTTGCATTTGGGGGATGGGGAAAGGCGTTTGGACTTGGTCAATCAAGCATTAGATCAGTCCGAGATACCCCCTCGTGTATTTAACCCGACACATATCAATCGAAACCCTGACCTGTTCGAGGCCGCCAAGACTTTGAGCCACCGTGGATGCTATGTGGACATCACGGCTTTTCCCGTGGTGGAAGGTGACATTGCCATTCCCGCCCATGAAGCGTGGCTTGACTACATGGAGTCTGGTCATGATTTGTCGAAGCTCACCATGAGCTCGGACGGAGGTGGTTGTCTGCCCCAGTTCGATCAAGATGGACAGATTACCCATATGGACGTTGGCGCGCCGTTGGAGCTTTCTAACACACTTGCTCTGCTATTGAGTGCCGGCGTGTCCTTAGAAAGAGTGTTGCCCTCACTGACCAGTAATGTCGCAAGATTGTTGCGACTCGAGACCAAGGGCGTCATTCAAGCCAATGCTGATGCGGATTTGGTGGTGTTGGATAAGAACAATCGCATTGACGGCGTGATGGCTTCTGGTGGATGGCATCGTTTTGATGGAAAACAAAGGATACTTGGACGATTTGAACAACGAGGTGAGTCATAAGTGTGTCCCGCTAAACTCATTGATGGTGCTGAACGAGGCTTTATTATCCCCATTGGCGGCGCCGAAGAACGGCTGCAGGACCCCGAGATTCTAGATCGGTTCGTGACGTTGTGTGCTGCAGGGGAATCCCGAATCGCCATTATCCCCACGGCGTCGGAGTTGGAAGACACGGGAAGAAACTATGAAAAGCTCTTTCGTAGTCTCGGGGTGCGACATGCGCAAGTCTTACCGTTTGAAACTCGCGCCGATTGTGAGGACGACTCGGACCTAGATTATCTAGAACGCGCAGACGGCATCTTCATGACAGGTGGCAATCAGCTTCGTCTGTCTACCACCTTGGGTGGAACCAAAGTGGCCCGACTCATTCGGCGGCGCAATGCGGAAGGCGCTCATGTTGCTGGCACCTCCGCCGGAGCTGCATTTATTCCCGAACATATGATTGCTGGGGGTTTTGAGGGTGCTACTCCAAGTCCCGACAAAGTCACCTTAGCTCCTGGCTTGGGGCTTACAAATAATTTGGTTATAGATCAACACTTTAGGCAGCGGGATCGCTTGGGGAGATTGCTCACGGCGTTGGCCTACAATCCGTTTGCGATTGGTATTGGCCTCGACGAAGACACCGCCGCTTTTATCGGACCGGATGACACATTGGAAGTCTTAGGCAGTGGTGGTATTACTATAGTAGACCCCAGCGAACTGGAGCACTCGTCAATGGACAAAGCGCGCCGTGACGAGCCTGTGAGTCTGGTAGGCGTAAAGCTACATATTCTAATTTCGGGCGGCAGATTCGACATCACAAAAAGACTGGCCCGCCCCTAAAACAATAAAAATAGCCCGGTTGCATGGGAGGGCAGCGGCATGAAAGTACTTTCTACCAACGTATATGTTGGTCCCAACACTTGGGCACATTTCCCAGTCATACGTCACGTCATTGATCTAGGCGTGCTGGAAGAGTGGCCCAGCGCACGGCTCGGTGAGGCGTTTATTGAGCCTCTTTTGGAGTGCTTGCCGGGTATACACGAGCATGGTTGTTCTTATCGCGAACCCGGTGGCTTTGTGCGGAGACTTCGCGAGGACGAAGGCACTTGGTTAGGTCATGTGCTGGAACATGTCATTTTGGAGCTACAAGGTGTCGCGGGTCTTGATGTAACTTTCGGAAGAACTCGCTCTATTGAGGGTCAGCCGGGCCACTACAACATGGTGTTTGAGTACACCGACAAAGAAGTGGGTCTAGCAGCCAGCAAGCTGGGTATGGATTTGATTCATCATTTGCTGCCAGAAGAGTTAAGACCTGCTGATACTAGACCAGAAGATTGGGAGTTCGCGGAATCCCGTGATCGTTTTATTCGTTATGCCCAACGGCGAGCACTTGGCCCCAGTACGGCATCCTTGGTCAAAGCCGCTGCCGAACGGGACATTCCCTGGTTGCGTTTGAATCGCTATAGCTTGATTCAACTGGGTCACGGCAAGTATCAAAAGCGCCTACAGGCGACCACCACAAACGTGACCAGCAACATCGCCGTTGAACTGGCCTCGGACAAAGAAGAAACCAATGAGATCTTGAGAGACTTAGGTTTGCCGGTGCCCATGCAGCGCTTAGTGTCGAATGGAAGTGAGGCAAAACGGGCTGCCCAACGCATCGGCTTCCCTGTGGTACTCAAACCTCTAAGCGCTAATCATGGTCGAGGTGTGTCCACCAACCTTCGAACTGACGAGGAAGTTGAGGTCGCTTTTGAAAAGGCCCGGGAGCATGGGCGTACGGTGATTGTAGAGTCTCATATCCAGGGTTTGGATCATCGATTGTTGGTGGTTAACGGTGAACTTGTGGCGGCCGCTAAACGAGTGCCAGGACACGTGGTGGGCGATGGTAGTCGCACAGTTGAACAATTGGTTGAAGAGGTTAACCAAGACCCGAGACGTGGTGTGGGTCATGAAAAGGTACTGACCCGTCTGGAGTTTGACCATCAAGCAGAGCGTTGTCTTGCCGAGATTGGATACGATAAAGATACTGTGCCGAAAGAAGGCGAGGAGGTTTTCTTACGAAAAACCGCTAATTTATCGACAGGTGGCACCGCAATTGATGTCACCGATGTGATTCACCCGGACAACAGGAATATGGCCATTAGAGCCATCACCGCCGTTGGTTTGGATGTCGGTGGTGTGGACTTTCTTACCGACGATATTACCGAGTCCTATCGGGTGACTGGTGGTGCCATTTGTGAAGTCAATGCTGGTCCAGGTTTTCGCATGCACGTTGCTCCCAGTGAAGGTACGCCACGGGATGTAGCTGGACCCGTAATTGATATGTTGTTCCCAGCCGGGGAGCCCACCCGAATACCCATTGCTGCCATCACCGGTACCAACGGCAAAACCACCACTTCTCGAATGTTGGCCCACATTCTAAAACTACACGGCTACACCGTAGGACTGACTTCTACCGATGGCGTGTATGTGGACGGTCAACTTAGTGTTGAAGGGGATATGACTGGACCTGTATCTACGCAAATGGTGTTGCGGGATCCCAGAGTAGATGCGGCGGTTTTAGAAACGGCTCGCGGTGGCATGTTACGCGGCGGTTTGGGTTTTAAACGGTGTAACGTGTCTTGCTGCTTAAATATTGCTTCAGATCATTTGGGCCTTAAAGGTATTAACACATTAGAGCA
Organism: Pseudomonadota bacterium; assembly: GCA_039029655.1. Classification (GTDB taxonomy): domain Bacteria; phylum Pseudomonadota; class Gammaproteobacteria; order Steroidobacterales; family JBCCFQ01; genus JBCCFQ01. Next base: position 5,404 of record JBCCFQ010000129.1, read on the forward strand.
ACTTTCAGAAATCAAGCGAGTACCCATCGAAGTTGCCACGGATGCAGCGGTGTTGAATGCAGATGATCCCCATTGCTTGCAAATGGCGGACTATACTGAGGCAGAACGGGTGGTCTATATCACTATGGACCATAACCACGCGTTGGTGAAGGAGCACATCCGCGCTGGTGGGCAAGCAGTTGTGTTAGAGCAGGGTATGAATGGTCATATGATTACCATTTATGATTCTGAAAATCACATCCCTTTGTTATGGACCCATTTGATTCCTGCCACAATCGAAGGTCGGGCCATGCACAATGTTCAGAATGCTATGTTTGCGGCTGCAATGGCTTACAATTTAGGAATAGATCTCGAAAACATTCGCCACGGTCTAAGAACCTTTGACACCACGTTCTTCCAGGCCCCCGGTCGACTCAATATTTACGATGAGCATCCCTTTAAGGTTATTTTGGATTACGCCCACAACCCCGCTGCAATAAAAGCCATGTGTGATCTGGCCGATCGGTTCGTGGTGGAAGGCAAGAAGATCTTGGTATTGGCCGCACCAGGGGATCGGCGTGACGAAGACATTGTGGACATGGCAAAAGTTGCCGCTGGTCATTTTGATCATTACATCTGCAGACGGGATGACAATCCTCGAGGTCGAAAACCCGAAGAAGTGCCCACATTGATGAAGAACACTCTGCTGGAAGCGGACATATCACCCACCCAGATTGACATGGTGCCCGATGAACAAGAAGCGGTCGCTCACGCACTGGAGATGGCTCAACCGGGAGATCTGGTTATCATCTTTGGTGATGCCATTACACGCTGTTGGAAACAAATCATTTACTTCAACTCCGGCAGTCGTGTGGAGACCACCAAGCCGGCGCCATTAGCGAACGTGCAATCCATGATCACAGAGAGTTTCGAGTTGAGTTCTGATTTGGAACTGATTCGAGACGAACGAGGGGTCAGGATCGCGAAAACTGATGAAGAAGGGGACTAAATTTAGTAGCAAGTTTCAAGTGACAAGTTTCAAGAGACTGTTTGACAGCAGCTCGCAATCCCAAAGCAATACGCCTTCGCTGGTTGAATGAAGTATTTATTGAGTCGGAATTTTTGCGAGTAGTTCTATCAGGCTGAAGAAAAGGTTTACATCTGTCTCTTGAAACTGAAAACTTGAAACTAGAAACTCGAAAAGAAAATTGTTACTCAAAGAGTTATGAAACTAATTGATTGCCGCCGTCTCACCGGCCCTAGCATCATCTGGAATCGTCCGGGCAGTATTGCCGATGTGGAGTGCGCCTCGGATCAAATCGATCCGTTGGTGTCTGCTTGGGAAAAAAACGCAAGAAAAATGCTGGATGCTGTGGGTTGGTATGAAGGTCAAACTATGACCCATCGATTCAGTTATGGCGTTAGCCTGGCTTTGTCTTCCCCTATTGATGCTATGTATGCAGCCACGGAGCTCAATGAGTGGGCATTCAATGCCTCGGTGCAAGAGCTAGGTGGCGACGCAGAAGACTTCGTGCCTTTTTCCGAGGCCATAGAAACCATCCAGTCAGCCATCAATGAGGAAATCAATCCGGCGTTGATTTCGTTAAAGTCCCAAGCTGATCAGCATCGAGTCGTGTTCTTGTCAGATGACGATGAGGTGTCGTTGGGGTTTGGGAAGTACTCTGAGACTTGGCCTGTAACAAAAGTGCCTTCGGCCAACACTTTGACTTGGTCAAATTACAAAACCGTCCCGGTTGGTTTAGTGACGGGGACTAATGGAAAGACCACCAGCGTGCGACTAGCGGTGAAAATTGCTCGAGCAGCGGGTCACCAGGTGGGTCTATCGTCGACGGATTGGGTGGCAGTCAATGATCGAGTGATTGATCATGGAGATTACTCGGGGCCCGGTGGTGCAAGGACGGTGCTCAGGGACCAAGAGGTGGACATGGCCATCCTGGAAACCGCCCGTGGTGGCATGTTGCGACGGGGTCTGGGCGTTGAGCGAGCTGATGCGGCGCTCATTACCAACATCGCGGAAGATCATCTTGGGGACTTTGGTTCGAAGAGCGTTGATGAGCTACTGGATGTTAAATGGGTGGTTAGCAAAGTCCTGGACGATGACGGGCTGTTAATCTTAAACGCAGACGATGAACGTCTGGTGGCAAAGTCAAAACAGGCGACGGCACCCATAGCGTGGTTCAGCCTGGACGAACACAACCCAGTGCTACAAAAGCACCAAGCTGCGGGAGGCGTTGTTGCTACGGTACGTGCTGGGATGATGTCAATTCACCAAGAAGGTGTTTGGCAGGACCTTTGTCCATTGAGTCAGATACCTATTACCCTCGGTGGTATCGCAAAACACAACGTGTCTAATGCCCTTGGGGCAGTCTTGCTCACCGCGGCGTTGGGCGTAGACCATGAGTTTATTGTTGAGGGACTCAGACAAACTCAGGCCAATGATAATCCTGGTCGCTGTAACTTGTACCAAATCAATGACGCAACCGTATTGGTAGACTTTGCTCATAACCCCGATGGCATGCAGGCAATCTTTCAGGTAGCCAGCGAACTTCCCGCAAAACGCCGGTTGTTGTGTTTTGCTCAG